>CAXUOL010000128.1:0-12487 GCA_964252435.1 uncultured Nostoc sp. | reverse complement strand
AACTCCAAACTCCAAACTCCAAACTCCTAACTCCAAACTCCAAACTCCAAACTCCAAACTCCTAACTCCAAACTCCTAACTCCTAACTCCTTAAAAAAATCCCCACTCAGGCAAATGTCTGAGTAGGTAATATGAGGTCGAATAAAACAATCTTCCCAAAAGAACTAGAGGAATTATTTACTCTCTGTAAAATCAGCGTCAATCACATCGTCGCCGTTACTAGAACTAGAGGAACTGCTACTATCTTGAGGTTCACCAGATGTAGCACCGGCACCGGCACCAGCACCAGCACTAGCACCAGCTTGTTGATAGATGTTGCTACCAACAGCGAATAACGCTTGTTGTAATTCTGGGGTGAGCTTCTTGATTTGCTCATCGTCTTCTTTAGCAACTGCTTCCCGCAGTTCTTTTACTAAACCTTCGACTTTAGTTTTGTCAGCATCAGGAACTTTATCGCCCAACTCTTGTAACTGCTTTTCAGCTTGGTATGCCAAAGAATCGGCTTGGTTCTTGCGTTCAATCTTCTCACGCCGCTCTTTGTCAGATGAAGCGTTCTGTTCAGCTTCTCTAACCATCCGGTCAACATCAGATTTATCCAGGGTAGAAGCACCAGTTATGCTGATGGATTGTTCTTTACCAGTACCTTTGTCCTTAGCGGTGACGTTAAGGATACCGTTAGCGTCAATGTCGAAGACCACTTCAATTTGCGGAACGCCACGTGGTGCAGGAGGAATACCATCGAGGCGGAAGGTTCCCAAGCTCTTGTTATCGTTAGAGAATTCGCGTTCACCTTGGAGGACGTGAATTTCTACGTTGGTTTGTCCATCAACAGCAGTGGAGAAGACTTCCGATTTTTTGGTGGGAATTGTGGTGTTGCGGGGGATAATTTTAGTCATCACGCCGCCCAATGTTTCCACACCCAAAGATAGGGGTGTCACATCTAACAGCAAGATGCCAGTTACATCACCAGCCAGTACTCCGGCTTGAATGGCTGCACCAACTGCTACGACTTCATCAGGGTTCACGCTTTGGTTGGGGTCTTTACCCAATACCTGCTTCACAATCTGTTGGACTGCGGGAATCCGCGTAGAACCACCAACTAACACTACTTCATCAATATCGCCTTTGTTTAACTTGGCATCCCGAAGGGCGTTTTCCACAGGAATACGGCAACGGTCGATTAAGTCAGAACAAAGTTCTTCAAACTGAGCGCGAGTCAGGGTTGTATCCAGGTGCTTGGGCCCATCCTGAGTAGCGGTGATAAATGGTAGGTTAATTTCTGCTTGGGTGACACTAGAAAGCTCAATTTTGGCTTTTTCTGCGGCTTCCGTCAGACGTTGTAAAGCTTGCTTGTCTTTCCGTAGGTCAATACCTTCAGCTTTCTTGAACTTCTCAGCTAAGAAGTCAACTATTTTTTTGTCGAAGTCGTCACCACCAAGGTGGGTATCACCAGATGTGGCTAGTACTTCAAAAACTCCGTCTCCTACTTCCAGCACGGATACGTCGAAGGTACCACCACCAAGGTCAAATACGAGGATGGTTTCGTTACTCTTCTTGTCAAATCCATAAGCCAAAGAAGCAGCAGTAGGCTCGTTGATAATCCGTAGAACTTCAATCCCGGCAATTTTACCAGCATCTTTTGTCGCTTGCCGTTGCGAGTCGTTGAAGTATGCAGGAACAGTGATTACAGCTTGGGTTACAGTTTCACCCAGGTATTTGCTGGCATCTTCAACTAGTTTGCGAAGAACTTTTGCAGAAATTTCTTCAGGAGCAAACGGTTTACCAGCTATGGGACAATCTAATTTGACATTGCCATTGCTGCTGAGAACTTTGTAAGAAACTTCCGTAGCTTCGTTACCCACTTCATCGTAGCGGCGACCGATAAAGCGTTTGACTGAGTAAAACGTATTTTCGGGGTTCATCACCGCTTGGCGTTTAGCGATTTGGCCAACCAAGTTGTCGCCATTTTTCGCAAATGCAACTACTGATGGCGTTGTCCGAAAACCTTCAGCATTAGCAATTACTGTGGGTTTACCACCTTCCATCACTGCCACGCAGGAGTTCGTTGTTCCTAAGTCAATTCCAACTACTTTTGCCATTTTAGGTGCTGGCTCCGTATAACTACAAATGAATGAATGAATGAGAATATAAAGGACTAAATTTTGAACCAACAGGGTCAATAAATCAGCCAGTTCAGCATGAATACCTTTGGTTTGGCTTTCCTGGGGTTAGAACTCCAGATTATGCTGATATATATACTGAAGCTTAGTGATAGCCAGTCCATGAAGGGTGGTTTCCCGAACCTTGCTTGGGACGGTTAAACTAACTAAATTTTGTTTTTAGTTGGTTCATGGATTAATTTGTCTTCACTCTGTCTAATGTAGAAGAATTAATACTTTCAGTAATTAGGGTGAACCGTAACGTCCGAGTCGTGTTTGCCGTCTTTAGAGGCAACAAACTAGAGAAGCGCTGAGAATAGAAGGAGGTTAAAAGGTGCGTAGGCGAGCATTTACCGCAGGCATCGCTTCTGTAATTCCGTATAATCGCCAATATTTAGTAGTTTTCATGGCTGTGATTTTGCTGCCATCATGAATCCACGTTGTGGATGAGACAATGGCTGTGGCAATTACTTAGTAATACCGTTTCTTGATGAAGCTGCAATATATTTTACCCCCCGGCTAACGCCGTCCCCCCTTGGTAAGGGGGGACTACAGGGGGGTTCATAAGGCGCATCTTCATACAGAACTGGTATAACCTAATTGATGATTAAAAGTAGGACTTCTTTATTGACAGATTAGATAAAAAATGCATTAGCATAAAGAGAAAAATAATATTTTTATAAAAAATAATCAGCAGTTTTGTTGACTGCTGATTTATTTATCAACTTCCGAACTTGTGATAAGCGTTTGTAACCGAGTTATAACTTATGATTCTGCGGTTGAATTTTGCTGTAGCAAAGTACGCGTTAACGCGCGTCGAAGAAGCATCATCCTATTCTTTAAAAGTAGGTGTGTTATGAATTCATTAGAAGGATCATACTTCGTCTTGAGAACTTTCTTTTTGAATCCAGATAAATACTAAAGCAAACACTGGAAAAGGCAAGATATAGAATACTAAGGGAATCATTATCCAGGGTAGCCATGAAGCGGCATAATCACCTGTTAGTTGTGTTATATCTACCATGATGTATTTTCCTCATGAATTCAAAGTTGAAAATTTTATGTAAGCCACCCTCTGGGCGTCTCCAAAACTTCAAAGATACAGCGGATTTCAAGTTAGTGAAGTACACAATCTAAGTCTCAAAGCCAGGTATAAAGCCTGTTTTACTTCTGAATTCTGACTCCTGAATTCTGAATTCTGCTGTAAGCTTGATTAACTAGCGTTAACCGCACCTCGCAAGATGGCATCTAAAGAATCAAAATTTTCTAATAGAAAGTAGGCAAATATGGCGCCACCCATTGCACCAACAAAAATTCCACCATTCAATTGACTCCATTCTTCACGATTTCTTAGTGGTCGAAGTGAGTCTTTAGAATGTGAATTATAAGCTCCTCTAGGATTTCCTTGGAAAGTAGTAATTGCAAAAATGGAAATACCTAAACAGGCTGATACCGCTATATATATAGAGGTAATTAATCCACTGAGATTGGTTCCATGTGCCGATTCTCGCAGAGGACCAACCACAACCTCTGGCCCAACTAGTAAATAACCATGAGCCATGCCAATTTCTAACCCCCGCATGAAAGGTGTTAACCCTTTTCGGTAGGCGGGCAAATTATTAATGAAAGCCCTAACTAAGGGAGAATCATTGATAGGAGTGGATAGATTACCAAGCTGAGGATCTCCTTTGTAGGGTTTAATTATGTCTTCCTCATTGTATTGTTTAATTGTCTCTGCCGTGTCAACTGAATTAGACATTATTATTTCTCCTAATTATCTTAGTTAAATATTATCATTGCCATGTAAAATTAGAGATATTTTATTGAAAGTTAATATATTAGAAACTAGAAAACTCTCCTACCAAAATAGGTAAGAGAGGAGGTCGAAAACTGAATATTTTTAGCTGAACACTTGCATATTAATTACGCATTTTTTTGCAAATAACTAGAATTAGTTGCGTAATTTAAAGTGTAGTTAAACAGCTTTAGAGCTTAACCAAACTTTCCTGCTGTTGAGGCAATTAAGAAAGCCCCATAGGTCGCGATATAACCAACAGTAAAGTGAGTTAAGCCGACTAAACGAGCTTGAACAATTGACAAAGCAACGGGCTTATCTCTCCAATAGCCAAAGGATAGTGGAGTCTGTTCGTGCGCCCAGGCTAAGGTTTCGATTAATTCTTGCCAGTAACCCCGCCAGGTAATTAGGAACATGAAGCTAACAGCCCAGGCCAGGTGTCCAAAGAGGAACATCCAAGCCCAAACGGCTAAGTTATTTGTACCGTAAGGGTTATAGCCATTAATCAACTGTGCGGAGTTCGCCCAAAGGTAGTCTCGGAACCAGCCCATAAGATAGGTAGAAGACTCATTAAATTGGGCGACATTGCCTTGCCAGATGGCAAGATGTTTCCAGTGCCAGTAGAAGGTAACCCAACCAAGGGTGTTAAGCATCCAAAACATGGCGAGGTAGGAACTATCCCACGCAGAAATATCGCAAGTGCCACCCCGTCCGGGGCCATCGCAGGGGAAAGCATAGCCGAAGTCTTTTTTATCCGGCATGAGCTTAGTACCGCGAGCATCCAGCGCACCTTTGACTAAGATGAGGGTGGTGACATGCAAACCGAGAGCGATCGCATGATGTACATAAAAATCACCAGGGCCAATTGTCAGGAATAAGGAGTTGGTGCCATTGTTAATTGCATCCAACCAACCCGGCAACCAGACATTGCCATGATTAGGCCATGCCGTGAAAGCAATACTATGTGGATTTGACAGTAACGTGTTAAACCCATACAACAGCTTACCGTTAGCCGCTTGGATAAACTGAGCAAATACAGGCTCAATCAATATTTGTTTGTCAGCCGCCCCAAAGGCTACTTCTACATCATTGTGGACGTACAAACCCAAAGTATGGAAGCCCAAGAACATCGATACCCAGCTAAGATGAGAAATAATCGCTTCTTTGTGCTTAAGTACCCGCTCTAGGACATTTCCTCGATTCTGTTCTGGGTCATAGTCCTTAATCCAGAAGATCGCAGCGTGGGAAAACGCCCCTACCATCAAGAAACCAGCAATATACTGATGGTGTGTGTATAGTGCCGCCATTGTGGTAAAGTCCTTAGCGATAAACGCGTAAGGCGGCATGGAATACATGTGCTGCGCCGCAAAGGAACTTGCTACACCCAAACAAGCTAATGCCAAAGACAGCTGGAAATGCAAAGAATTATTAACGGTTTCGTACAGTCCTTGGTGGGGTAAGTTGAACGGGCCTTCGACTTTATTACCGTAGAAGTCCTTGGAGTCCATCATCTCTTTGATGCTGTGACCGATACCCCAATTAGTCCGGTACATGTGACCCGCAACAATGAAGATGACAGCGATCGCCAAATGGTGATGCGCCATATCTGTCAACCACAAAGATTGAGTCTGGGGATGGAAACCACCCAAAAAGGTGAGAATTGCTGTTCCTGCCCCTTGAGTACTATTAAATACATGGGCTGGCGTATCGGGATTTTGCGCGTATGCCCCCCAGTTAAGAGTAAAGAACGGTGTTAAGCCACTTGGGTGTGGTGCAGTAGATAAGAAATTATCCCAACCTACATGAATACCACGAGATTCTGGAATAGCAACGTGTATTAAGTGACCAGCCCAAGCTAAGGAACTGACACCAAACAAACCCGCTAAGTGGTGGTTGAGACGAGGTTCTGCACTCTTGAACCAAGCCAAGCCAGGACGGAATTTGGGCTTTAAATGCAACGCGCCTGCAAACAAAAATACAGCCGCCAGCAAAACTAGGAAAATGGCCCCAACATACAGTTCATTATTCGTCCGCAACCCGATGGTATACCACCAGTGATAAACACCGGAATAGCAAATATCTACCGGGTTACGCGCTCCTGCTTGGGTGTAAGCTTCAATTGCCCCTGGGCCAAATTGAGCATCCCAAATTGCGTGGGCGATGGGACGGATATGTATGGGGTCTTTAATCCAGATTTCAAAGTTACCTTGCCAAGCAACGTGGAACAAAATTCCCGACGCCCACAGAAAGATAATTGCCAGATGACCGAAGTGAGAAGAAAAAATCCTTTGATAAAGATTTTCTTCCGTCATGCCATCTTGACTTTCAAAATCGTGAGCCGTGGCGATCGCATACCAAACGCGTCGCGTCGTTGGATCTTGTGCAAGGTCTTGGCTAAATTTGGGAAATTTAGTCGCCATAGTTTTCAAAGTTTTGAGATTTTCTCGTTCCCAGGCTGAGTCTGGGATTGCACATCCAGAGGTTGAACCTTTCAAGAAACCAGGGGACAGGAAATGAGGTTGTCTTCTGGATGAGGGAGATGAGGGGGATGAGGGAGATGAGGGAGATGTTAATACCATTTCTTCTCCCCCTGCTCCCTACCCCCTGCTCCCTGCTTCCTGCTCCCTGCTCCCCTGCCTCCTGGATTAGGCGAACAAAAGGAGTATCATCCTAATGCCGACATTCGCGCTAGGAAGAAAGCCCAAGTGGTGACAATTCCTCCCAGGAGGTAATGAGCTACTCCCACAGCCCGACCATGAGTGATGCTCAAAGCGCGAGGCTGAATAGCAGGGGCAATTTTCAACTTGTTGTGCGCCCAAACAATTGATTCGATTAATTCTTGCCAGTAGCCACGACCACTAAACAGGAACATCAGACTAAAGCCAAAAACGAAGTGTCCCGCTAAGAACATTAAGCCGTAGCCCGAAAGTGCTGAATTGTAGGATGTGATTACTTGCGTCGCCTGTGCCCAGAGGAAATCACGCAACCAGCCGTTATTGGTAATCGATGATTGGGCAAAGTTTCCGCCCGTAATGTGCGTCACTACCCCATCTGCATCTACCGTCCCCCAGACATCCGACTGCATCTTCCAGAAGAAGTGGAAAATCACCATTGACAAGGAGTTATACATCCAGAACAGACCCAGGAAAACATGATCCCAAGCTGATACCTGGCAAGTACCGCCTCGTCCCGGGCCATCACAGGGGAAGCGGAAGCCCAAATTCGCTTTATCTGGAATTAAACGCGAACTGCGGGCAAACAACACACCTTTCAGCAGTACTAAAACAGTGACGTGAATTGTGAAGGCGTGAATGTGGTGAATCATAAAATCCGCAGTACCCAAGGTAATGGGCATCATCGCCACTTTGCCAGCCACTGCCACAATACCGCCGCCGAATGCATAGCTGACAGGCTCGTGCAAATTAGGTGCACCAGTTCCCACTCCGCTCAGTTCCAGATTTCGCAAGCCGCCGAAAGCATTACCCAGAGGTGCAGCAGCTTGGAGGGCTGGATTGCCGATGGTCATCGTCTGGATGTGTTGTATCCACTGAGCAAACACTGGCTGCAACTGAATTCCCGTATCCGAGAACATATCTTGGGGACGACCAAAAGCCCGCATGGTGTCGTTGTGGCAGTACATTGCAAAGCTATGGAAGCCCAGGAATTGACATACCCAGGCTAGGTGGGAGATGATTGCATCGCGGTGGCGGATCGTCCGATCCAACACGTTGTTGACATGGTCGGCTGGATTGTAGTCCCGTACCATGAAGACGCCTGCGTGAGCCGCGCCCCCAACAATGCAGAAACCTGCAATCCATACGTGGTGGGTGAATAGCGATGTAACGGTCGCATAATCCGTTGCCAGATAAGGATAAGGGGGCATCGCGTACATGTGGTGCGCCACGAGGAGGCTGGCTGTTCCAAACTGTACTAGGTGGATAGCTAGATTAGCGTGCCAGGAAGTCTCGAAAATTCTATCGAGGCCTTTATGACCGACAGGCCCAATAAAGCTCAAGAATGGCAGCATCTTCGGAGTTCTGGCATCATCGAGCATTTCCTTGAAGTCGTGACCGATGCCCCAATTCGTGCGGTAGAAATGGCCGGCAATGATGAATAGCACTGCGATCGCTAAATGATGGTGTGCTACATCTGTTAACCATAAGCCGCCCGTCACGGGGTTCAGACCGCCCTTAAAGGTCAAAAAGTCAGCAAAATTTCCCCATTGCAAGGTGAAGAAAGGCACTACACCCGAAACGAAACCCCAACTTGCACTGGGATACAGCTGATCCATCAACTTGGAATTCAAGATGAATTCGTGGGGTAAAGGAATGTCTCCTATAGCTACCCCAGCATCTAACAACTTGTTAGTTGGTGAGGCAACATGAATCAGGTGTCCTGTCCAACCCAAAGAACCCAAGCCTAAAAGCCCTGCCAAGTGATGGTTCATCATTGACTCCCAATTCAGGAACCACTCTAGCTTGGGAGCGCGTTTATGGTAGTGGAACCAGCCAGCAAACAGCATCACTGCTGCCATCACCAAGGCACCAATGGCGGTGCAATATAGCTGGTAGGTATTAGTAAAACCTTGCCCACGCCACATCTGGAAGAGTCCAGAGGTAATTTGAATGCCGTGGAAGCCGCCGCCCACATCTGCATTCAAAATTTCTTGACCAAATATCGGCCAGACAACTTGGGCGCTGGGTTTAATGGCAGTCGGGTTCGCCATCCAACCCTCAAAATTGGAAAAGCGAGCGCCATGAAAATACATACCGCTCAACCAGATAAACACTACAGCTAAGTGTCCGAAGTGAGCGGCGAAGATTTTGCGCGATACGTCTTGTAAATCGCTGGTATGAGTATCAAAATCGTGGGCGAGTGCGTGGAGGTTCCAAATCCAAGTGGTGGTTTTGGGACCTCTGGCAAGGGCGCGGTCAAAGTGTCCTGGTTCCGACCACTTCTTAAATGAAGTTGGCACCGGATCGTTATCAACCTCAACCCTTACCTTTTGCTCTCGCTCAGGAGTAATTGTCATTAGAAATTCTCCCTTTTCTGTGAAAGAAATGAGAACTTTACTTTGCTCAAAGTTTCTGTATAAGTAGTTAGTTATTAGTTGGTAGTCGCTAACCAAAAATAATTAACTGCTTGAGCAATTTACAACTTTGAGTTTTGTCTATTGATAAACTGTTCCACATTTAAATTGCATAATATTCAGAAATAAAATCCTCTAGAAGCCCAGATACATAAGAACTTGAGAATGTCTTTCTGATAAGTTATGCAATTTAGGTGACTTTCAGTTTAATGATTTAACAGCAGAGAAAAAAGCCAGCGATTGACTAACCAGTGACGCTAGATTAGCGTAAACAAAGGTAACTCAAGAGAAATAATTAGCTGAAAAACTCTTTCTTTGGAGAGAATAGGAAATAAAAATGAAGAACCCATGAAGAAAAATGCTTTCTTAACGAAAGGTTACATTTGTGTAGTTATTAAAAGGAGGCAGGAGGCAAATCGCGCAGCGTGTTGTTAGACAGGGCAAGAAGAAAGTGCTGATGAATGAAAACTTTAGTTTTGGGTATAAAACCCAGTTTAAAAAGAAGAATTGTGTCGAGCGGAAAGTGTCTAAGTCCCACTAACGGGACTTAAACATTTTTGAAGCAAAAACAAGGCTCAAACCCATACACGGCAAGGAAAATACACCGAAGGCTCAAAAATGCTTGAAACCCAGATATATCAACAAACCAGGCAAACCGATGTCAAAATCTCTCTGTATATACCTTTGAGGCTTTTTTCTAGCTACTTTTTGTCTAAGTCCCACTAACTGAACTGTATTGTCTTAACGTGAGTTCGACAGACCTCTTCCTCCCAGCCTCCCTCGCCTTTTAGGTAAGAGAGGGGCTGGGGGAGAGGTCAAAATAGCACTCGTCGAACTCACGTTGTCTTAATAGGGTAGGCAAAAAATATGAAAAACTCATGAAGAATATTGACAGTTAACTGTTAACTCTTAACGCCTGTGCAACTTGTTCAGACAGAGTAAAGGGATCGTAAGGCTTAGTAATTACTGCCGCAACTTTTAGTTGAGTAAACTGACGCTGTTCGGCAGCCTGTGCTTTTGCTGTTAATAAAATCACGGGAATATTCTGGGTTTGGGGATTTGCTTGCAGATTCTCCAACGTCGTCAACCCATCCATATCCGGCATCATTACATCTAAGAGAATCACATCTGGATGTTCACAAGCAGCTTTGAGCAAACCTTCGCTACCAGAACCAGCTGTCAGCACTTCCCATTCATTAGCTATCTCTAGACATATCTGAGTGGTTTCTCGGATATCTTCTTCATCATCAATAATCAAGATGCGCTTGTTCATTTGTTATACCATTTTGGATTTTAAATTTTAGATTTTGGATTGTGAATGCGAGTACATCATATTTGTTTATATAAATATGTTTTTTATCGTCTATACGACTTGAAAGTGCTGAGTGTTTAGTTAGGAGTTATTACAATCCTGCTCAGTTAAGGCTAAAAAATAAAAATGTATAGGTTGGATTGAGGAACGTAGCAAGATCCAAAGGGGAACCCAACATTTTGCGGGGTTGGTTGGGTTGAGGCAATGCGTTACCCAACCTACGAATATTGTTAACCGAGTAGTATTGGGAGTTATTATTCTCCTCCCAGTCCCCAATCTCCAGCTACTTAATGACTAATAGGTAATGTGAAATAAAATGTACTACCTTTCCCGAAAGTACTTTCTGCCCAAATCTGGCCTCCGTGCTGTTGTATGATGCTGCGGCAGATTGCTAATCCCAAGCCAGTTCCCCCTTGATGACGCGAGTTAGAGGTATCTACTTGCTGAAAACGGTCAAAAATCGTTTCGAGTTTATCTTCAGGAATTCCTCGCCCCTGGTCTTTTACCTGGAATAGGATGTTAGAGTGGCAAGGCTCAGAGGAAGAACTAATCTTTTTTGTAACTTTTGTATTTATTTCTTTTTTAGTCTCTACTTCCGCGCTCAACCAAACTGTAAAACCTGGAGACGAAAATTTAATCGCGTTGCTGAGTAAGTTGGTAAGTGTTTGGATGATGCGGTCTGAATCTGCCCATAACTCCACTGAAAGGGGCGTTAATTCTAGGTTAATCTCTGCTTTTTCGGCCATTGCCCGCATTTCGTCCACTGCTTGACTCATCAAGTCAGCTGCATTGCAGGTCTGTTTGTACATTGTTGCTTTGCCGGAATTGATACGTTCAATATCAAGGATGTCGTTAATCAGACGCACCAAACGGTTAGTGTTATCAAAGGCAATTTCCAGCATCCGCTGACTTTTTTCTGGTTGATTATCCAAAGAACCACGCGCTAGTAAACCTAAAGCGCTGCGAATTGAAGTCAGAGGCGTTCGCAATTCGTGACTTACTACTGAAACAAACTCATCCTTCATTCGCTCGACTATCTGTCGCTCGGTAATATCCTTAAATATGACTACTGCTCCGACAATATCGCCTTGTTCTCTAATTGGTGTACTTACATACTCGACTGGAAATTTTGACCCATCACGACGATAAAATATGTCATCAGAAATATGTTGTACTGCCCCAGTTTCCAGAGTGGCGCAAATGGGATTTTCTTCCCAGCAATAGGGAGTGCCGTCGGGTTGGGAATGGTTCACAATCTCGTGCATAAATTGATTTTTTAGTTCTTTTACCCCAAATAAAAGCATTCTGGCTGCTGCTGGATTAACAAAGGTGATTTGACCTTGAGAATTTAAACCGTAAATTCCCTCACCTGCGGAGTTTAAAATTAACTCGCTTTGTCGGCTGAGGCGTTCTAGAGAGGCTTGTGTTTGCTGGCGAGCGCGTAGTGCCCGTTCGCGTTTGCTCATTTCCCGTAACAATCTTTCATTAGCACGCTGTAACTCCGCCGTTCGCTCCTGTACTCGCTGCTCTAGTTCGGCATTCAAGGCAGAGATTTTTTTCTCTGCCTGCTTGCGTTCTTCTATATCCTGCTGCAAGTCAGCATTGAGCGCGTGAACTTGCTGATAGAGTTCATATTGATGAATTGCCATCGCAAAGTGACTGCCCAAAGCTTGAGCGAGTTCAATTTCTGCGGTTTTCCATTCTTGGGCTTGACTTCGCTTTAACTCTCGCCATACTTCAAAGGATTGAACTGGACACTGATTTCGCGGATCATTACGGTTAACTCGTCGCGCCCACAGAGTTTCTGTGTCTATTTCATGGCGAAAAATACTTAAGTAACCCAATATCTGCTGCCGATATTGCAAGCAAATAACCAATAAGCTGCGAATCCCAGCATCAAAAAATGCCTGTGCCAAGTCTGACTGTAGTGCGGCTTGATATAAATCAGTAATTGCCCATACTAGTTTTCCCTTCTCGACAGTCGCCTCCATGTTTAAACACTCTTGCCAACTTGGATGCTCCTCGAAGAGGATGGGGGAATTGGGTATGGGGCATTGGGCATCCCTTCGGCTTCGCTCAGGGCAAGTGGGGATTGGGCATTGGGAAAATTCCTTCCTCATCTCCCCCACCTC
>CAXUOL010000127.1:0-12506 GCA_964252435.1 uncultured Nostoc sp. | reverse complement strand
AATCGGGGCTGCAACTAAAAGCTTTCGCAAATTTTTGGGCAAGATTTTGTAAGGCAACTTCCCCTTGTTTACGATCTGTGATATCTCGGACAATTGCTAATATCTCATCTGCGCCACTCACTACCAACCGCGCCTCATAATCTCTGACACCCAAAGATGTTGGTAGTTGATATTCACAACTTTGTAAAGTTCCAGAATCTAAAGTTTTAGCGATCGCTACTTGGCTAATGGCTGCAACATCACTCGGCAATAACTCTTGCAAATGTTTTCCAACTATTTCTTCTCTCGAAAGAGTGATATTCGCTCCTTCACCTTTCAAATCTAGATACTCGCCATCGCGGCTAATGCGAAACATTAAATCGGGGATAGCATCCAAAATTGCTTTATACCGTGCCTCACTTTCTTGCAATTTCTCTTGGGCTTGTTTTTGCTCTGTAATATCCATAATCAAGCCATGCCAAAGAAAATCGCCTGCTGCTTGTAATTCGGGTTGCGAAGTACCTTGAATCCATTTAAGTTTGCCACTAGGCGTAACAATCCGACCTTCCCAATGCCAAGGTGTAAGAGTAGTACGACAAACAGCAATAGATTTTGTAAAAGCTTTTATATCCTGTGGATGAATCAGTTTGTATAACACCTGAAAGTCTGCCTGTACAGCTTCTGGTTCTAATTCATACAAATATTTACAACCAGAACTAATATAAGGGATAAATATAGAACCATCCTGCCGTTGCAGAATTTGGAAAATCATTCCCGGTAAATTGGCAGCAATTGTTTCCAACAGAGTGATTTTCTCTGGGGGAAAATCTGGTTTTTGCGGTGATTTTACAATTTCATCCACTCTTAGACCCTTTGATATATAAGCAATTGGCATAATATTCAAGGTAATCATAGCCATTGTAAAAGTTTTTTAGCTGTGGGCGCGAACACTAACAGCAAAAAAGTGGCTCTACTTTCAGAGTAGTTCTGGATGCTGCGATCGCATTCACCCAATCGGGTGAACCATTTGTCAAAGAGCGATCAGTTCAGGAGTGCTGAGTCACTTAGAGGCAAAAGTTTCATCCTTTTCTGAACACTAAGTACAGTTTTGCATAAATTTGTAGCTTTTTTAAACGCCAAGGAATGCAAAGAGAATATAAATAACAAATGACTAATGACAGCCAACAGAAAAATATTTCACTAATGATTTAGGACTGCTATATCTTTGAAAAACAAACCCTGATTTTGGGAACAATAACTATATATGTGCTGCTAAAAGTCAAACTTTTGACAGGATGTTTGGAAAGTCAAAAAAAGCTTGCGTAAAGGTACTCTGTCAGTAGAAACAAATGCGACAGAGTCCGCAAACGTCGCCCAAAAATTTACCCTTTGATGACCAAACCCTGGCACGAATTACGAAATATGAAAGCAAACTGCTCAGACCACGAGCGTTTCAGCTTTTCTTAGTGCCATTCACTCAATGTATACATTTCAAATGCTGACTGTAACTCTTATTTAGTTGTATATTTACTCTTTTGGGTGTTATGTCATGTCCGGCTGATTAGTTATGATTCTTACATCTGTGCAAAAATCTGAAAACTCTTTCTCCCCCTGCCCCAGCAAGAACTGCGTTTTTAATGATAAGCCTTTAACCAGACATGATATTAGACACAGCATAAAAGCCTAAAGTTAGTATAGTACATATGTATGATGCGTAAATCCTAATTATTTTCTTAAATACTAGAATTATGGATTCTTCTCAAATTGAAACAGGTGCGCCTCTTTCTATAGAAATTGCTCAGATTGCCTCACCACCAACAACACTCTCTCCTACCTCAACATTCAGCCCTCGTATTTCTAAAGATGCTATTCGCACAAGTTTGAGGGCTTCTACTGCCGATGGTGTTTTCGCAGCAGTTTTCTCTATTGGTACTGGCGGAATTTTACTAGGTAATTTCCTAGTGGGGTTGGATGCCAGTCCAGTAGTATTTGGTATGGTGAGTTCTATCCCCATGTTAGTGAATCTCTTTCAGCCGATGGGTGCTTATTTGTCTGAACGCAGCACTAGCCGCTTTCAGTATTCCCTTCGCACTTATGGAATTGGTCGGTTACTATGGCTAATTTTAGTAATTGGCATTGTTAGCTTTAGTTGGGGAGGGCTGAATTCCAACCAATTAGTGATATTGTCGCTTTTGATTCTCGTATGCAGCCATTTTTTAGGAGGACTAGGAGCCGCATCTTGGTTGAGTTGGATGGCAATGTTAGTCCCACGGCAATTACGAGGTAGATATTTCGGGCTACGCAATAGCCTTGCCAACTTAACCGAGTTGGTCGGTTTGCCAATAGTCGGTCTAGCTGTATCACATTGGTACGGGGGGCCTATCCAAGGTTACGGGGTGATTTTGCTCTTAAGCATTATCTTTGGAATTGTCAGCTTGGGGTGTCAGTATTTTCAGGTAGATATAAATCCTCAATTACAAAATACTTATTATGCTAACTCATCTCAAACCAGTGAGATTCAGTTAGACTCGGCACCAAATGAACCTAGTGAGATATCTGAACCAATCTCTCTGCCGCAAATGCCAACTCCTCAAAACCAGATAGATAGCAGCATTTGGAAAAACTCTAATTTTTTGGTGTTTCTACTTTATTTCGGCTCATGGACGTTTGCTGTTAACCTGAGTGCCCCATTTTTTAACCTCTACTTGCTAGATACCCTAAACCTAGATGTAAGTTGGGTAACTTTCTACAATAGCCTGCGAGCAGGGGCACACATGCTGATGCTCATCGTCTGGGGTAGATTAGCAGATAAAATAGGCAATCGTCCGATTCTAATTTTTAATGGAATTTTAATTGCCGTCATACCCTGGCTGTGGCTGAGGATGGGTTCTAGTCCTCTCGATCTTTGGCTATGGTTGCCGCTGTTACACATTTTTATTGGAGCTAATTGGGGAGGAGTTGACTTATGTAACAACAATCTCCAGATAGAGATTGCACCAGTAAAAAATCAGTCTATCTATTTTGCAACAGCAGCAGCTGTTGCTGGAGCAAGTGGTGCTTTAGGAGCAACTATCGGTGGCTTCATCGCTCAATTTGCTGGTTCTTTTGGCATAGCAGAAGTATTTATTGTATCTGGTGTATTACGATTAGCATCGCTTGTGCCACTTATTGTTAAAAAAGATTTGGGTAGTTAAAGTGAAATTTGTTTGTTAAAGATGGGGACAAAGAATATTGCACTCAAATTGGAGATTTCTACACCTATAGGAAGACCTGCTAACATACATATTTACTCTATAGTGAAAAAGATTTGTGACATAATAACAAAGTTGATGTCAGTAAAGCAGTTTCTAGAAATCTGTTGTTACATAAATTCAACTTTATCAATTTTTGGGCAATGGTCAAGCTGAAGCTGAAACATTTGTGGAACAGTAGTTTTACTCTTTAATTTCACGGGATTCTTAGTGAAATTGAAAAATTTTTGCCAAAAAGCTAGGATTTTTGCCCAATCGAGAAAACCAAGTTCTTAATCTTGGATAAAGTTGCAATATGATATACATTTAGTTGACAGTCTGGTCATAATTTCGGTTTCAATATGCAATTTGAATGCCGATTAGCTTATCTGACCCAAATTAGTTAAATTTCAAAATTTGAAAAAGTTACGATGCTTAAGGTAGACACATCAAAAATCACCACTCAACAAGTTGAAGCTTTCGAGCGAGACGGTGTTATCTGCGTCAAAAATGTTTTGGATGACATCTGGGTAGAACGGATGCGAAGAGCCGTTGAGAAGAATGTACTAATTCCTGGGCCTTTAGAAGTTAAGGGCATCCCCAAATCAGAAGGTCATGTGGAACATACCAGTAGCTTATGGCTCACTGATGCTGATTTCCGTGCTTTGGCTTTTGAATCTCCGCTAGCAACGCTCGCCGCTCAAGTCTTGAAATCAGAAAAATTGAACTTTTTGACTGACGGTTTCTTTGTTAAAAAACCGAAAGCAAACAGCCGTGTGGGGTGGCATAACGACCTACCTTACTGGCCTATACAAGGCTGGCAGTGTTGTAAAATTTGGCTGGCTTTAGATAGTGTCAACCAAGCAAATGGTCGATTAGAGTATATTAAAGCCTCTCATCAATGGGGCAAAGAGTTACGTGAAGGATCGAACCCCTCCTGGTTTGTAGAGCCAAAGCCTCACGAAATTTTGTCCTGGGATATGGAGCCTGGAGATTGCTTGGTTCATCATTTTCTGACAATTCATCATTCAGTAACCAACATATCTTCCACACAACGACGTGCAGTGGTGACTAATTGGACTGGCGATGATGTTACTTACTATCACCGCCCGAAAGCATGGCCTTTCAGACCTGTTGAAGAAATCAATCTACCAGAATTCAATTCATTTAAAACCAAAAAACCTGGTGAGCCGATAGACTGCGATATTTTTCCGAGAGTTGAACTGCATCGCTAGTTGGTGTAAATCACTAATTTGATCGAATTGGAAAATGATTTGTACTAGTATTTAACTGTCTACCGTCGTGCTTATGTAGCTTTCAACTTTCTGTTATTGAATAAATAATTAAATCAACAATGATTAAGCCTCTATTGGTTAACACTTACGATCCCAAAGGAGGAGCAGGAGCTGCTCGTGCAGCTTATCGGCTACATCAGGAACTACTGAGATTAGAAATTGATTCTCAGATGTTAATTCAAGATAAAAGAATAGCTGACTCTACTGTGGTCAGTTCTCCCAATAAGGTAGCTCAAATAATCTGGAAAGCTCGTCCGATTCTAAATGATTTACCACTAAAACTTTATAGAAATAGGCAACGTAAGCCTACATTTTTCCGGCTGCAATGGCTCCCTAATACAGTTGCGTCGCAAATTGCTGGACTTGAACCAGACATCATTAACCTGCATTGGATATGTGACGGATTTATACCAATTGAAGCCCTAGCAAAATTCAATAAGCCTATTGTTTGGACATTTCATGATACGTGGGCATTCACAGGTGGATGCTGCTATTCTCTAGGGTGCGATCGCTATACAAAATCTTGTGGAAATTGCCCTCAACTCGGTAGCAAGCATAGCTGGGATTTATCTCGCTGGGTTTGGCAGCGTAAAACTAAAGCCTGGCAAAATCTCAAGCTTACTATTGTCAGTCCTAGTAATTGGCTTGCTGAATGTGCTAAATCCAGTTCACTATTTTCAAATAGTGACATCAGAGTTATTCCTCACGGGTTAAATCTTAACATCTATAAACCAACTGAGCGTCAAATAGCCAGAAACTTACTGAGTCTCCCACAAAATAAGCAACTAATTTTATTCGGAGCACTCAACGCAACTAGCAATCCCAGAAAAGGATTTCATCTATTGCAATCAGCATTGCAAAAATTGAGCCAGTCTGAGTGGAAAGATAAAATTGAACTGATTGTTTTTGGTGCATCTCAACCTGAAGATTCAGTTGATTTAGGTTTTATGGTACACTACTTAGGCAAAGTTGATGATGAGAATAAACTAGCGCTTCTCTATTCATCTGCGGATGTGATGATTGTGCCATCAATTGAAGAAGTTTTTGGACTGACTGCTTGTGAATCCCTGTCCTGTGGTACACCCGTGGTTTCTTTTGATTCAACGGGACTCAAAGATTTAGTTGAACATCAAAAAAATGGATATCGAGCGCAATGTTTTAGTTGTGATGACTTAGCAAATGGTATTATTTGGGTAATAGAGAACAAAGAGCGGCATCAAAAACTTTGCGATCGCGCTCGTGAAAAAGCAGAACAAGAATTTGCGATCGATCTGCAAGCACATCGTTACTTATCCCTCTTTGAGGAAATGAGTCAGCCCCTGTAGAGAAGCTTCTCGTAAACAAGCGATCGCAGTCTCAACCGACTCTTAATTAGCGATCGCTCTCCTACCTGCTACAAACAGAAAAACCGATGGTGAGAAATTCACGATTAATTTTGCAACACCTTTTGATTACTGCCCAAAGTTTCATTGATAGCCGTAATTAATAACTCATCTAATGGGATTCCTGCTGCTTTTGCCATAGAGGAAATCACACTTTTGGGGGCAAAAGAACAATACAACCCGGCTTCTAAAAACCAAGGTTGTCCTTTTGGATCGATGCGGAAGTCAAATAAACTGTAGTGCCGACAACCCAAAGCCTGATGACACTTCTTAGCTACTTGCTGAACCTTTGGGGTGATCGGGTCATTCGGGTCTACAATCCAAGACTTCTTATTATCTTTAGCAGCGAAACCCAAGTTGCCATCGTCTGTTTGTTGGAGTTTATCAGCATGCCTGCGGATGGGTTTAGAGTGGGGGTCTAACAGATACTCTTCAAGGGGTAAACCCACTAGTTCCCCGTCTTTGACAATGATGCCGCATCTGACTTCTCGACCGAGTTCGATGAATTCTTCTACGATCACCTCATCTGAATATTCAAATGCTTGCTTCAAAGCAGCGTCATAGTCAGTAGCCTCTTTGACTAAGGCCATCCCTAAAGAGTTATCAGAACTTACAGGTTTAACGATCGCAGGAGGTACAATTGTCGGAACATCTCCTTGGCGAAGCAGTTCTCCACGAGGCACTTTTACCCCTGCTGCTTCAACAATTGCTTTGGTTCTGGCTTTGTGCGCTGTTATTGCCATGATATCTGGAGTATTGCCGATGTAAGGGATCTTCAGCAAGTCGAATAAAGCGCGGTATTCAGTCATTCCAGGGATACAAAACATTTGTGGTAACATGATGTCAATGTTTTGTGCTGCTAGAAACTGTATGGCATCAGACAGAGTCATCGGTTTGGTGTCAGCAATATCTTCAGGGCTGAGGGAAGCAGGAAATCGCCACTGGCCATCGGGTGTGATGTATGCAATCTGAAAGTCATAGTGCGATCGTTCTGCTGTTGCGCTCAGACAGTCTTGGGCGTAAAGGCGTGACAAATCACAGTAAAAATCATTGTATGCAGACCCAACTAAATGAAGAATACGAAGTACTGGCATGATTCATCTTCCTATGTATTGTTAGTATTTATATAGCGGTTCTCAGCTTGAGTGAGCTACAAGAACCCCACCCCCAACTCCCTCCCCGCAAGCGAAGAGGGGACTATAATCTACTGAATTTTTCTTTAATTACGAATTACGTTAGCGTAGCGTTAGCGAGTCCGCGAGCGTCATGACGAACTACGAATTATTTAATCGCCCCCTAATTCCACTAGTTTGCCAATGTTGAAGTCTATTTTTACCCATCCTTTGAGTTGTTGCAGATTTTTCAGCAAAAGTAAAGGAATCTGCCAATGATGCAAAGTCAAAAATGGTATAGGGTCATCAAGATTGTAAATAGCATCAGTGCCCCGCACTAGGGTATTAACCGATGTTTGCAATTGTTTCCAGGAACGGATACCAGTTAGTCGCCAGATTTCGTGATATATGAAGTAAGTGGGCTTGCTACTTGCTAGGGGTTCCAAAGGTGCAGCTAGGGGAGTTTTACCAAGATAGGCGTCTGCAACACCTGGGTGATTGTAGAACATTGTAATTGCCGAATGGGTACGAGGATTGCATTCAATCGCGTAAACTGTACCGTCTTCGGCTTGGATAAAGTCTAAAGAAACTTGCCCAGTCAGTGCCAAACTCTTGACGAAGTGTTGCACCCATTCACGGATTTGGGGATTTTCGACGTTTTCATAGTTGATTTGAAAAGCAGAAGAGTCTGAACAACAATGCAATCTTAATTCCCCATCTCGCACTGTACTATGTGTGCATAATTCTTTACCAGGAATAAACTCTTGCATAATCCAAGGTCTTTCTGGACTGATGGGTAAACTATTGACAAAGGCTGCTGTCTCTTCTGGGGTGTCGCAAGGAAGTTTGGTTAAATTTAAGCGGCGAACGGAGTCGTAATCAATACTTTTTAGAATATATTTGCGGGTTTCTTGACTAAAATCGAAATTGATAACTTGTTGAGGATCTGTGATTTTAAATGATTTGGGGACAGATAAACCAAGCGATCGCGCCCGATCGGTAAAGGCAAATTTATCATCCAACATTTTGGTTATATCTGGATCAAAGTGGAAAACTTCGCAGTATTCTGATAATACAGGCTTTGCTAAAGAGTCATAATAGCTAGCGACAGGACTGCATACAGGTACATAAACGTCAACCTTTTCTTGTTTGACGATTTCTACTAGCGCCTGGATATAGCCTTCTGGATCTGATTGTGGAGCCGGAACTGTATAAAAACGACTTACCGCTTTTGAGAATCTATGACCAGACAACCAGTATTTGTGAGCTTCAATCAAAATAACTCTGTGCCCTGCTGCATGGAAAGAGCGGGCAAGTTGCAATGCTTTAGTCATCTTGGCTCCGCTCACCAAGATCGTCTGAGGATGAGCAGCTACGACAGCTTTTTTCGTAAACGGGGAAAGCACAATGCCCCAGAGCAAAGATATCAACACTATCAAAGCATTGAACGGCAAGGCTATTAGTAATAATGTCAGAGTACCGAGAGTCTTGAATAGAGCTACTAGCTTTACCCTAACACCCGTTGATGACGTTGGGGATTGAGACAGAGATAAAGAATTTGATTGTGCCATAAGTCTTTCCTTCGTGTTTATTGTAGAGACGTTGCAATGCAACGTCTCTACAAACTTCTAGGACTTACGCAAGTGTCACAAAAAAATCAGATTTTTAGTTTGTAGTAAGCGGCTCTAGCCCTTATTTTGAGGACTAAAGTCCTCTCTGCGAGACGCTACGCGAAGACTACAAACTGAAAATAATATGCCAGTTGCGTAAGTCCTGACTTCATTAGACCACGCGTCTAATTAAGGTTATACCATCTCGGATGGGTAACAGAACTTGCTCGACACGAGGATCGGCGGCGACAACACGGTTGAACTGAGCGATCGCTTCACCGTTGGCGGTGCGTTGTTCGGGTGGTAGGTAAACTTGTCCCTGCAACAAAGTGTTATCCACACAGATTAACCCGTCGGGAGTCAGTAAGTTACTATCCAAAATGGTCTGGAAGTACTCTACATACTCTTTTTTATCCGCATCAATGAAGATCAGATCGAATACTTCTTTTCTCGCAGCCAGCTTGTGGAGTGTCTCTAAGGCAGGTGCTACTTCTACAACGATTTTGTCGCCGTGGGGAGACTCACTAAAGCAAGCTTGAGCAAATTGAGCGACATAAGGATCTACTTCGCAACCGATAAGTTGCCCATCACTTGGTAATGCTTCTGCCATTGCTAAGGCTGAATACCCTGTGAACATTCCGACTTCTAGAATGCGCTTTGCCTTGGTGAGATGAACAAACATTTTCAATGTCTGTCCTTCCAGATGTCCTGAGAGCATTTCCTGCTCTAGTTGACGCACTGTTTCACCATCGCTGAAGCGTTTGCTCCAGTCTTCAATGCTTGTTTTTTGCGCTAATGCTGTCAATGCACTCGATTCGGGGGTGGTGTAATCATCTAAGTAGGGATCTAAACCCGCCGCTAATTGAACACCCTGCCGCAAAGAATCTAATATCTCTACGGGAATGTTGTTCTCTTGGGCCAATTTGAGGGTTTGCTGTAGCTGGGCTACTAAGATGCTATGTGGCGTTATTGGTCTAGCTGTTTCTCGTCCTACAACACTGGTCATATTTTCAGACCCCTACTAGCTTGGCTTGTTGACTTTCAATGTATGCGTCAACCCCTTCTCCGCCACGAGGGTATTTAGCACAAAGACGTTTGTGTTCAGCTAAGGCCGCATCAAGTTCTTTACGAGTCAGATCATTTACAAAGAAGCACTCACCAATTGGACGAGGCATGGCTGCACGTTGTTTGCCATCTCGTGTCAAGCTTATAGACTGGGTGGCATACCAAAGCAAATCCCCATCTAATAGAGGATGATCGAGTGATAAACCGATACGACTCATCAAGTCTAGGATGCGATCGCGCTCTCCTGTGGTGATGTAGCCCCGTTGTGCTGCAATGGTTGCAGACAAAGCCATATCTATATTGACTGCATGACCATGATATAGGGGTATCTGAGGTGCTAATTCTAGGGTAGGACTCCAAGTATGACCGTAGGCAATGACGCGATCAAGGTCTAATTCATGCAAGTTAGGAGTCTCTAACTCCAACATCGTTTTGATTGCCTCGTAGTTGACTTTATGGGCAATCTCTTGAATTTCTGGTGTCGCATTCACATATCCAAAGTGAGTGGAAAGCAGTTCTTCGCCATATTCGTATAGCAGTTCAAAGACTTCAGAGTTAGAAACTACCGCAATTTTCACTAACTCTGCCATCCCATTACGAACTTGAGCCGTTGGCAAGGTTTTCAAAAATGAGAAATCGAGGATAACTTTTAAAGGTGCATGATATGCTCCCAAGCGATTTTTTTCCTTACGATGATTAACTGCAACCTTAATTGCTACACCTGCATCAATTAAACCAATCAACGTGGTAGGAATGCGAATGTAGTTGCTCTTGCGACGGTAAGAAGCACAAGCAAACCCAGCCACATCAGTAATTAGACCACCACCAACGACTAAGACTGGTTCCTTACGAACTAAGCCAAAGTCCGAAAAAGCGTCAATAATTTTTTCAAAAGTTGCCAGGGTTTTAGCTGGCTCTGTAATGATGATCGGAAATACCGTCAGATCAATGTCATAGTGTCTAAAATACGACCTGATCTGTTCGCCATAAAGTTCATGGACATTGGCATCAATTACAATCAGACAGCGACCAAATTTCGCATAGCTATCTGCAATTTCTCTGTTTTTAATATCAAATGCACCGTTCACATAGACAAGACTAAAATCGATTTTTTCGTAACCTTGCACGTGAAACGCAGCTTCTGTAGCTTCAAATGATGCTTGAACTTTATTCATGTATGTTGACCTGATTCAAATTACAAAATTGTGAGATTTCGGTAATAATTGCGATTTACCCTAATGAATGCCAGCAAACAACTATGCTTTTTACCCTTTCAGATAAAAGACAGGACAAAATTAGCTTTCAATAAAAAGCTAGCGCCTATTACTGACTGGCGATGTTATTAAACAACACCATTCATTTGAGTAAATTCTGTAGGTGGGTTAACCTTTAATTCGGCATAACCTCAAGCAAATCAATTAGCCCCACTAACGATATATTGGCATAATACTTGCTTGCTTCTTCTGTGGGTTATTGACTTTAAATTTGGAAAATTCATCTGAATTCAGATTTATTCCACTATCTTTAAATCTAATGGCTTTCCAACTGTACGATTCCGCAAAAATTCTAGCCTAGACAACTGATTGTATCGTTGATCTCCAAGCTTGAACTTGAGATTAGAACCCTGATTAATCGTTAGTTCGCTGTTTCTTAGCATTAGTCTCAAACCTTATATTACTAAACTCGCTACATTTTATTTGCTTCAGAATAACAGTGGACTTTTGGGAAGCTTACTTGAATTTCTATTAACTCCAATATATTTATCTTTAGCAACTTTCCGATTGTTAGACTTTGCAAAACTCATATAGGATTCATATCTGATTTTTTAACAAGACTTCAGATAAAACCCTTATAAAACAGGCTTTTCAGTCTTAGTATGTTTTCAGAAATCAAATCGGAGTCCTATATATTTAGTAAACTACTCATATTGTTTATCATTGTCTATCTGCAGGCTGACATTTAATATTATAGGCATGATTAATCCTCATCTCACTGTTTTTTTGCATTAGTCTCAAACCATAAAATGGTTAAAAACAAAGATGACTCACTGTATTCTATTCAGAATATCAGTAGAATACCTTTTGTATTCAGTCAATTTATTGCTCAGTAATCAACATAACTACCTCAACAACTCCTGAAAATTCAGGATTTAAATATATCTGAGTTCCTAGTAACAAAAATTTAACTTTTTTAAGGAACGGTCGTGTGTGTTAAAGGTTTCTAAGTTTGCTTAAATTGCCTTCCTAGTCCTAAATTAAGCCTTTTCAGCTTAAACCAGCAAATAATTTACTAGTTAATAACTGAAAAGTACTACACAAATCATAACATTATATTAATGCAAAGCATAACATCTGTAAATATATTTAAGTCAATCCACCATGCGAAGTGTACTGGATAATCAGGGATCTGCAAAAAATATGTCTAAAGATAGATACTTTATACAACAAGATATTTTAAGCAGCTATATCTAAGAAACATCTGGTGAATTTAATTATGCGTTGTATTGCCCGAAATCCGGGCGTTGCTTTTGTCGTTTCTAGATGCACCTATATATAATATTTCACTTTTACGGGCAGAAGATCGCAATTCACCAGATGGACTCAACAGCACACTAATTACCATAGCTAGCAAATTACTGGCAAGATATGCGATCGCTCTTAGCGCAGTCTAAGACATCTTATTTCATATCTGCGTTCAAAACAAACAACGTTACTGTTGTGCTAAATAGCTGTCATTCTGGCAGTGCTAAACAGGGGAATTTGCAAATGTGGAGGATATAAAAAATTGAGTATTTCTAACAGACAAAATTTAGTTAAATTACTTTTTAAATAAT
>CAXUOL010000126.1:0-12509 GCA_964252435.1 uncultured Nostoc sp. | reverse complement strand
TAGAAATTGAAATTCCAGAAGCTGAAATAGGCGATAGCGTTGATGTATTTGTGATTTTACCAGAAAAAACTGAACCAAAACATCGTTCTGTACTGGACATTATAGAAGAAAGTCGTAGGAGACACCCTTCTCGAACTGCTGAGGATATAGACAGACAACTACAAGAAGAACGCTTATCATGGGACAGCTAATACTTCCAACAAGTGGCTCTATTTATATAGATACTTCGGTGGCTATTTATACTATTGAAGGCAACCCTGATTATTACTCTCTTCTGCAACCACTATGGTCTAATTTTTATACAGGAGATATTCAAATCATCAGCAGTGAACTAATATTAATGGAGGTTTTAGTTGTTCCATTACGTAATGGCAATAATTCTTTAGTAACAGACTATGAAGAACTATTATTATCATCTCAAGTGCAGTTAATTCCTATTAGTCAATCAATACTGCGACAATCTGCTAATCTTCGGGCTACAAGTAAGCTCAAAACACCCGATGCTATTCATGCTGCAACAGCTTTATCTGTTAATTCTAACCAATTTATTACCAACGATAAAGGCTTTCGTAATGTTCCTGGTTTACCTGTTGTTATCCTCAGTGAAGTTTTAGCATCTTGAGCAATGCCTACCCACGATATAATTCACAATCGCAATTAAAATTAGTAGACCAAAAGCAATGCACTTGCGATTTATCATTTGAAAAAACCTCAAGAAAAGTTGTTTTAGTGGTAATAAAGTAATTTTGAAACGATTAAATTACTTAAAAGTTCATATTTAATTTGGTGTTTTTGCTTATTAATCGTTCCTGATAGTTTCTAGATTAAACTGATTTTAAAAATAAATACTTCAACTTCTTGCTCATATAATTGCAAATTTCAGTCAAGCAGACTGCATAAAACTGCAATCAAAAATGTGCAGAATATTTCTGTAATTAATGCTTGGTAAGAGAAAATCACAAATCTCTTGTCTAAATAGCGGTATACTACAGATTAATTATTATTTTCATCACAGCTTATGGTTAGACGATCGCTACAGCATCAAGCTATTATTGTGCAACTATCCTCAACAACACAATCTTTTAATCAAACTGCTGCGAGCGATAAAAAATTCTTCAATCTGTGTTGGAAAATAGCAAGTGCGTGGAGTTTATTTGGAATAGTCGCATTTGTTCCAACTCCAGTTTTTGCCCAAAGTGCGATCGCGCCAGACAACACATTAGGGGCTGAAAATTCCAATGTTGTAACTAATTTTAATGGTTCACCTATTGAAGTAATTACTGGTGGTGCAACTCGCGGAATTAACCTGTTTCATAGTTTCCGAGAGTTTAACGTCAGCCAGGGAAGGGAAGCTTACTTTTTTAGTCCTAGTGCAGATATTCAGAATATTTTGGCACGAGTGACGGGAAGTAATCGCTCTGAGATTTTAGGTAAGCTGGGTACTTCTGGCAACTCGCAGCCGAATTTATTTCTAATAAATCCCAATGGGATTATTTTTGGGGAAAAAGCCAGTTTGAATGTGCAGGGTTCGTTTGTTGCGACAACTGCAAATGGCGTACAGTTTGAGAATCAGGGAAGTTTTAATGCGACAAATCCCCAAGCAGCACCTTTGCTAACTGTGAATCCTTCGGCGTTGCTATTTAATCAGATTAATCAAGGTGGAATAATTAACCGTAGTCGTGAACTTGCGACACTGGGAAGTTTTTACTTAATAGGTGGAGATATTACATTTGATGGTGGTTTTGCAAGTTCGTTAGGAAATAGTTTGGAATTGGGTGCAGTTGCAGGAACAGGAAATGTTGAGTTGATTGGTAGCGGTAATCAAATGCAGTTAGCCTTTCCAGATGGCGTACCAAAAGCAGATATTTTCCTGCAAAACAACGCCTTTGCTTTGACAATTAGAGGGGGTGCAATTACGGTTAATGCTGGTAATATTCAGCTTGAAACGCGATCGCTTACACTTACTAACGGTGGAAACATTGGTACGCAATCGTCAGGAATCGGTAGTAGCGGCAATTTATTAGTTAACGCTTCAGATTCCGTAACTTTGAGCGGCATAACAACATTTATTGATCCACAAACTGGAGAGACAAGTACTACAGGAAGTAGGCTAACAACTAGCGCTTTGGGTACTAGAAATAGTGGGCAATTAACTATTAATACGCAACGATTGAGCATTAGCGATGGTGGAGATATTACAACTAGAAGTAGTAACCTTGGCCACGGAGGAGATTTGACAATCAATGCCAAAGACTATGTAGAGGTTTTAGGTGGTTCACCCACTGGTCGCAGCACTATCTCTACTAGTACTTTAGGGTCTGGAGATGCAGGGAGTATGAGGATTAACGCAGGTCGTTTAAGCATTCGTGATGGAGGACTAGTCAGTACTTCTACTTTAGGTAAAGGTAAGGGAGGAAATTTGACTGTTAATGCTGACCGTAGCGTGGAACTCATTGGTACATCTATTGACGGTCGTTTTTTTAGTGCTTTGGCTGCTTCTGCTGAATCACGTTCATCTGGGAATGCGGGAGATTTGACGATTACCACCTCAGATTTACTTGTGCAAGATGGGGCACAGGTTAGTACTGGTACATTTGATACAGGTAAGGGAGGTAATTTATTTGTAAATGCCTCAAATAAAGTAGAACTGATTGGTATCTCTACGAATGGTCGAACTATTAGTGCCTTGGGTGCTTCTGCTCAGACAGGCTCAAGTGGAAATGCAGGAAATTTGACTATTGAAACTTAAGATTTATTTATACGAGATGGAGCAACAGTTACCACTGCTACATTTGGTACAGGCAATGGAGGAAATTTGACAGTCAATGCAAGCGGTAGCGTAGAAGTAATTGGCGCGTCTGGTAATGGTCTTTTTAACAGTAGATTGAGTACATCTGCGAACCAAGGCTTAACAGGAAACGCGGGAGGCTTAACGATTAACGCCCAAAATTTACTTGTGCGCGATGGCGGACAGGTGGATGCAGCCACATTTGGTCAGGGTAAAGGGGGAAATTTAACTGTTAATGCCACAGGTAAAGTAGAACTGATTGGTACATCAGCAGATGTTAGTCTTTTTACTACTTTGGCTACTTCTGCTGAAGCAGGTTCAACTGGGGATGCAGGTGATTTGGCAATTAACGCCCAAGATTTATTTGTACGGGATGGGGCACAGATAATTGCTTCAACATCTGATAGAGGTAAAGCAGGTAATTTAACTATAAACGCTTCTGGTAAGGTAGAACTAATTGGTATCTCTGCTGATAGTAGTTTTGTTAGTGGTTTGAGTGCTTCCACTAACCAAGATTCGACAGGCGATGCGGGAAAATTGACGATTACCACCCAAGATTTACTTGTGCGAAATGGGGCAGCAATTAGCACTGCTACATTTGGTGCAGGTAAGGGAGGAAATTTAACTGTCAATGCTGCCAATAGCGTGGAACTAACTGGTACATCTATTGATGGTCGTTTTTTAAGTGGTTTGAGTACTTCTGCCTATGCAGGGTCAACTGGAGATGCAGGAAATTTGCAGGTTGATACCCAAAACTTACTGGTGCGAGATGGGGCACAAGTATTTACTGGCACATTTGGTACTGGAAAAGCTGGAAATTTAACTGTTAATGCTTCACGCCAAGTTGAGTTGATTGGTAGGTCTGCTGATGGTCGTTTTCCTAGTGGCTTGTTAGCTTCAGCTGAACCCAACTCAACAGGAAATGCTGGAGATATGAGAATTAACACTCCTCAATTACTTGTACGCAATGGTGCAGAAGTATCGGTCAATGCCAGAGGAACAGGTAATGCAGGTATTATGTCCATCAACGCTAACACCATCCGCCTAGACAATAAAGCCTCTTTCAACGCCAACACCCGCAGTCCAAATAAAGACCCCAACCGCGAACAAGCAACCATCAACCTCAACACCCAAAATTTAACCCTCCGTCGCAACAGCAAAATTACTACTGATGCCACAGGCGAGAATGTCATTGGTGGTAACATCAACATCAATACAAAATTTTTAATTGCTCCAGAAAATAGCCGCATCAGTGCTAACTCAGATAACTCTCGCGGTGGTCAAGTGAGAATCAACGCCCAAGGTGTATTTGTTGGCACTCAACCCAGCGACGTCTTGCAATACATCACAGCCACTTCGGGAGTTGGTTTATCGGGAAATGTTGATGTTAACTCCCCCGATAACAGTTCAATTCAAAATAGCCTCACCTCATTCCCCACAAATGCGATTGACACCAACGCGCTCATTGCTAATAGCTGCATAGCCCGTGCAAATAAAAAACAAGAAAATAGCTTCATCATCACAGGTGGAGGTGCTTTACCCAACCGTCCCGGTAATGTATTAATGTCTAACTATTCCACAGATAGAGTGCGTGGTGTCAATAATGAAATTACATTACGTCCTTGGAAAAAAGGCGATCCAATTGTCGAACCAACTGGTGTATATCGACTCTCTGACGGACGACTGGTAATGAGTCGGGAATGCGAATAATTGCGATCGCAAGTCAGAAAACTGTTTGATGATTGGCTAAAATGGAGCGCAAGCCAAACAAACGAAAGCCTTATGGCTGCTATTTCGAGCGACTTCTAATAAGGTGCTACATGACTCAAGCATTACCCAAACCCATAACCTACGAAGAATTTATTGAGTGGTATCCTAATGATGGAAAGCGCTACGAACTGCATAAAGGAATAATTATTGAAATGCCACCTCCCACAGGAAAACACGAAAATGTTACCGGGTTTCTAACGGTACAAATCGGTTTTCAACTTTTGCAAATGGGACTACCTTATCGCATACCCAAAACTGCGTTTGTCAAAACGGGAGATTCTACCTATTCCCCTGATATTTTATTATTAAATCACGATAATTTGATCAATGAACCTTTATGGGAAAAACAATCAACCGTCAGTCAACCCCAATCCATTCCTTTGGTAATTGAAGTTGTTAGCACTAATTGGCGTGATGACTATCATGATAAATTCGGGGATTATGAGGAGATGGGTATTCCCGAATACTGGATTTTGGATTACGCTGCGTTGGGAGGTAAAAAATTTATTGGTAATCCCAAACAACCTACCATTTTTGTATGTGAGTTAGTAGATGAGGAATATCAAATGACTCCATTTACTGGTAACAACTTAATTGTCTCTCCGACCTTACCCCAACTCAATTTAACCGCGCAGCAAATTTTTGATTCAGCTTTGTAAATTACGTAATATTTACCAATAAAAATACATCGCTTGCTTGTCAAGCGTCATAGCCACCATGATAATTTGTAATTAACTCAATAGTAAGAATTCAGCACCCAGGAGTCAGAAGTCAGAATTTATAAGGAGTTTAGTATAACTAGGATATTCATTTACCAAATCTTCCTCTGATTGTTTAACTATTCTGACTCCTGAATTCTGACTCCTGAATTCTTACACTCAATATGCAAATCGCTCTAATAAATCCTCGCGTGATCAACTCGACAATTGTAAAAGTAAAGCTGTATACTCCTGAAATTATCACCATTACAGGTGGAGGTGCTTTACCCAACTGTCTCGGTGATGTATCAATGTCCAATTATTCCACAGTATGAATTAGTATGCAGAGACATTACATATAACGTCTCTGCAAGGATTTTATTGTTACGTGAAATTATTTTACAGTAGCCGCCTAAAGCTAATCTCTTCGAGTTTCATTGTATATGTCTTCGTACTACTGTTGTACAAACCAATGTATAAGCTTCATAGCACCGTTGATTATTGCTTTTCTGTTCTCTTGCTCTATTTGTTCCTGTCTATCTGTTTTGAGTTGATCGTTCTCCGATTTTAGATAAGCTATCTTACCTATTAGTTGGGAAAGCATAATTATCATCGCAACTATTATCAGACCTAAAATGTATGGAAGCCCATTCTCCGCAATTCCCAAAGATGTGAGCAGCCAGTCACAGAATGTAGCGATGACATTGAATAGCCACTCTAAGGAGGTAATTAACCAGTGAAATCCTGCGATCGCTACTCTCAATACAGCAATATATAGAAAGTAAACTTAGGTTATAAATCGGCAGTAGAGGCATAGAGTTGTACGCTCTTAGCTATCAGGTATTTTGTAAAATGGCACAACGTTAGTGGTGTCAGCAAGTGCGGGAACTATATCAGCAAGTGCGGGAGCTACATCAGCAAGTGTGGGAGCTACATCAGCAAGTGTGGGAGCTACATCAACAAGTGTGGGAGCCGTGTCAGTTGTCATCTTCACAACTACAGCTTTTTACAACTAGCAGAAATCGTCCTTTCTGCCTCCTGCCTGCTGCCTCCTGCTTCCTGGCTCAAAACCCGTAGCTTTATACTTCATGCAAAAGAAAACTGCTTTATGTTATGAGTAATCAGCAAGAGCCAGAAAATTTAGCCTTTGACAATGAGCATTCATTGCAAACTCTGGTGCGAACAATTACCCTTTCTCAGGAAGCATTTTCGCTGATTTTACTGCGCTGTAACTATGCTGATTTACGTCAGCGTATGGTAGAACGCCTGCGCCAATTATCTCCTGTACACATTCGCGAAATTACCTTACCTGCATCAGTCAAAACGCTTTACACAAATATACGCGAACAACTGGGAGATGAACAGCCACTTGCATTGATGATTTTTGGTTTAGAGTCGGTTAAAGATATTGATACAGTTCTGACTTCAGCTAACCAAGTACGGGAGGAGTTTAGAAAAAACTTCCCGTTTCCGATATTGTTGTGGGTTAATGATTCAGTTCTGCAAAAATTTATTCGATTAGCAACTGATTTAGAAAATTGGGCAACTATCATTGAGTTTGAAAACCCTACTGATGAGTTAGTCAACTTCCTTCAGCAAAAAAGTGATGAAATCTTTGCAGGTAATTTCACGCCCAATCCCCAAATGTGCCGGGAACTAAAAACCGCCCGTCAAGATTTGCAAAATCGAGGAGAAGTATTAGAAGCAGCACTTCAAGCAAATTTAGAGTTTTTACTTGGTTTAAATGATTATCTACATGACCAGATAGATTCTGCTCTATCACATTATCAACAAAGCTTGGGGTTCTGGCGACAAAGTAATTATTTAGAGCGACAAGGTATATTACTCGTTAATATTGCTTCAGCTTATAACCGCCAATCTGAAAAAAACCAAACAGAAAATCAACGCTATTGGCAAGAGTCGAGAAATTACTTTCAGCAAGCTATTGAGATTTTTGAACAAGCACAACGTTCAGATTTAGTTGCAAAACATATTACTAAACTAGGTGAAGTTCTGCGAGATTTGCAAGCATGGTCAGAGTTGCAAATCCTTGTGGAAAAGTCTCTACCGCTACATCAAAATTATGGCACGCCGTTGCAGTTGGCTAAAGATTATGGTTTTTTGGCAGAAGTAGCCTTAGAGCAGTCACACTGCGATGAAGCTCATCAACTCGCGGGGCAAGCATTGCAAATATTAGCTGATATACCTAATTTACAACCAGATGAATTTGGGTTGTATCGGTTTATTTTAGCTAAGTCGCAACAGGCTTTAGGTCAAGTCAAAGCTGCAATTACTAATTTAGAAACTGCAAAAAAGGAAAGTAATCATCAATACAACCCGCATTTGTATATATCTATATTAGAGACATTACGCTCATTCTACTTTGAGCAAGGTGAATATCTCAAAGCTTTTTATATTAAGCAAGAGCAATTACAAATTGAACAACAGTATGGTTTTCGCGCCTTTGTTGGTGCATCTTATCTAAATCCCCAGCGACAGGCAATTAATTCTGCACAGTTGCAAGTAGAAAATCCTGAAACAATTGCTCAAGAAATTGCCGCTTCTGGTCGGGGACAAGATGTTAAGCGGTTACGAGAAAGAATTGGCGGGACTGAGCATAAATTGACTGTAATTCATGGTCAGTCAGGAGTGGGGAAAAGTTCAATTTTGCAGGGTGGATTAATCCCGGCGCTGCAACAGCAAGCAATTGGTGAGCGAGATGCTTTACCTATTCTGTTACGAGTATATACAGATTGGGTGGGAATGTTGGGGCAGAGTTTAGCTAAAGCTTTTGAGGAAGTCAGAGGTAATCAATTATCTGTGAATCTGGATTCTTCAGCAGCTATTGTAGAACAATTACGCAAAAATGCTGACCGGAATTTGTTAACGGTTTTAATGTTTGACCAGTTTGAGGAGTTTTTCTTTGTTTATACCGACCAAAGTCAAAGACGATTGTTTTATGATTTTTTGCGAGTTTGTCTAGATATTCCCTTTGTCAAGGTAATTCTGTCTTTGCGGGAAGATTATTTACATTATTTATTAGATTTAGAACGTTTATTTAATTTAAGTGCAATTAATAATAATATTCTCGATAAAAACATTCGCTATTACTTGGGTAACTTTTCGCCAGCAGATGCTAAAGCAGTTGTACAGAGTTTAACAGCACGCTCTCACTTTTATCTAGAGCCTGCACTGATTGATGGATTAGTGCAGGATTTAGCAGGTGAGTTGGGGGAAGTACGCCCGATTGAGCTACAAATTGTTGGCAAGCAACTGCAAACTGAGAAAATTACAACTTTAGAAAAGTATCGTCAGTTTGGCACGAAAGAAAAACTGGTTGAGCGATTTTTAGAGGAAGTCATCCATGATTGTGGTTTGGAGAATGAACAGGTTGCTCGATTGGTCTTATATTTACTCACAGATGAAAATGGTACTCGTCCTCTCAAGACTCGTGCTGAGTTAGCAGCAGATTTAACAGCAGAAGTTGATAAATTAGATTTGGTGTTAGAGATTTTTGTGGCATCAAGGTTAGTATTGCTGTTACCAGAATCTCCTGCTGACCGTTATCAACTGGTGCATGATTACCTCGTGTCGTTCATTCGCCAACAGCAGGGAAGTGACTTGTTAGCAGAACTTGCACAGATACGTCAACAACAAAAGCTGACTGAAGAGGAGCTAAATCGTTCTTTAAAACGCCGACTGAGAGACTCTTATATAGCAGGAGTTGCAGTGGCATTATTCGCAGTCTTGGCTATGGCATTTGGGATAAGAGCAGAAGATCAAAGAAGACAGGTAGAAATAAGTCAAATTCTCGCGCTTAGTGCATCCTCAAAAGCTCTTTTTACCTCGAACCAAGAAATTGAAGCGCTAACAGAAGGTTTAAGGGTAGGTAGACGACTGAAACAGTCAACTTGGGCAGGTGATAATGCCAAAATTTTACTTCTTGCTGCTTTACAGCAAGCAGTTGATGGAATAAGAGAGCGAAATCGTTTAGTTGGTCATACTGATATTGTTTGGGGTTTGAGTTTCAGTCCCAATGGTCAAGTAATTGCTTCAGGCGGTCGGGACAGCATTTTGAAACTCTGGAGTAGTAACGGCAGGCTGCTTAAAAATATAAAAGTCCATAGCACTATTACTAACCTAAATTTCAGCCCTGATGGTCAGACGATTGCTACTGCTAGTTTAGACGGGATAGTCCAACTCTGGAACACTAATGGTGTTTTGCTGCAAACCTTACAAGGGCATAGCAATTCGGTATATGACGTGGGCTTTAGCCCTGATGGCAAGACTCTCGTTTCTGCTAGTAAAGACAAGACTTTGAAAATTTGGAGTCGTGATGGTTCGCTAATTAAAACCTTAAGAGGGCATAGTGATGAGGTAAATAGCGTGAGTTTCAGTCCTGATGGTAAAACAATTGCTTCTGCTAGTGACGACAAGACAGTTAAACTTTGGAGCACTGATGGCACTTTGCTTAAAACCTTAACGGGCCATAGCGAAGGAGTTATGGATGTTAGTTTTAGCCCTGATGGTAAAACAATTGCTTCTGCTAGTAGGGACAAAACTGTGAAACTTTGGAATCGTTACGGTAAATTCTTGCAAACCCTTCAGGGGCATACTGCCATAGTTTGGAATGTAAGTTTCAGCCCCAACAGTCAGATTATTGCTTCCGCTGGAGGCGACGAATTAGTTAAACTCTGGAGCCGAGACGGCAATGAGCTTATCAGCTTAAAACATAACGATGATGTCATAACAGTAAGGTTTAGTCCTGACGGTCAAATGCTAGCTTCTGCTAGTTTTGACAAAACTGTGAAAGTTTGGAGTGTTGATAATAGCCTCAAAACCCTTAGAGGGCATAGCAAGCGCATAAATAGCGTGAGTTTCAGTCCTAATAGCAAAACCCTTGCAACAGCTAGTAGTGACTCGAAAGTTAAGTTGTGGAGTCGTGACGGCACACTGCTGAAAACCCTCAACGGTCACAGTGGTAGTGTTAGTTCGGTCATTTTCAGTCCTGATGGTTATACTATTGCCACTGCTAGTAAGGACAAAACAGTTAAACTGTGGAATCATCACGGTAGACTGCTGAAAACCCTCAACGATCACAGTGATTGGGTTAACATGGTTAGGTTTAGTCCTGACGGCCAGATTATTGCTTCTGCCAGTAACGACAAGACAATTAAGCTTTGGCGTCGTAATGGTACAATACTTAAAACCCTGACAGGACATAGTGATTTCGTCAATAGCGTTAGTTTTAGCCCTGATGGGAAAATAATTGCTTCTGCTAGTGACGACAAGACAATTAAACTCTGGAAGAATGACGGCACTTTACTAAAAACCCTGCAAGCACATAGTAAGGTGATATCTGTAAGTTTTAGCCCTAATGGTCAAATTTTCGCTAGTGCAAATTTGGAGAACACGGTGCAGCTTTGGAGTCGTGACGGCATATTGCTCAAAACCCTTATAGGACATAATGATACTGTCAATAGCGTTAGTTTCAGTCCCGACAGTAAAATGCTAGTTTCGGGGAGTTGGGATAAAACCGTAAGGCTCTGGGGAATTGATGGCAGTTTACTATATATTTTCAGTGGACATAAAGATGGTATCTTGGATGTAAGTTTTAGCCCAGACGGCAAAACGATCGCCTCAGCTAGTGACGACAACACAGTAATTTTAAGAAATTTAGATTTTAACCTAGATAAACTGCTGGCGCGAGGTTGTGCTTGGCTGCATAATTATTTACAAACCAACCCCAATGTTACGGATAGCGATCGCCATCTCTGCGATGATATCAAGTAATTCGTAATTCGTAATTCGCAATACTCGCCTCCAGCGAGAAGTAAGCTACGCATTAATTAATATCATGTCCAGTTGAACGCTTGTCATTGCATACGGAGTGAAGCAATCGCAGAAACCTTGTGATTGCTTCATTCCACTACGTTGCACTCGCAATGACATATCACAAGTAATTTACCGGACATGATATAACCCGTAGCGAGCAAGATGCTTTCAATCCCACACCCGTCGCAAATTCAAGACAAAACCCGGCAACACCGCTTCACCCGACAACTCAGCAGGATTCTCCAACACTTCCACATCCTTAGCCAGTCGATAAATTTCCACCCGTCGCTGCTGTGGTTCGATTAACCAACCAAGTTTAGCGCCATTGTCGATATACTCCCTCAATTTATCTTGCAGGGACTTGAGGGTATCTGAACTAGAGCGTAACTCAACTACAAAATCGGGGCAGATATTAGCAAACGTTCCTTTTTGTGCCGAAGTAAGCGCCTGCCATCGTTCTCCACTCACCCAAGAGGCATCGGGGGAGCGAGTCGCACCATTGGGTAAAATGAAGCCTGTAGAAGAGTCAAAGGCTTCACCAGGTTCGCCTGCATTACGCCACCACAAATACAATTCGCCAGAAATACTCCAATTACGTTTGCCAGTTTCCCAGCCTGTTGGTGGGTTCACTATTAATTCTCCTTGTGCAGTTCTTTCCAGTCTCAAGTCTCGGTTGGCTGCGGCTAAAGCAGCAAACTGTTCTTGGGTAACATACAGCCCAATCGACTTAGGCAACTCAATCAATAGAGTTTCGGTTTCTGGACTAGCGGGTGTTTGTAACATCTTGACCTCTTAGGGACTTCCAACTAAAAAAATATCCCATCGCTTTGAGGGCAGGGGAGCAGGGGGGAGAGAAAGTTGTTTTCAAGGAACGAAATTGGATAATTTATTTTCTGGAGTTCCCTTAACTAACAAATTCTACAAGCTTTCTTAGCGTCCGCCTCCGGCACTGTACGATCGCCCAAGCGTCTCGAACGCGATCGCAATTGCAGATAATTATAAGCGATCGCCATCTCTTCTCTAACCCCCTTCTCCTCTCATGGGATGATGAAGTAAAAGGGACTGGGGATTGGGTAATCTGGCAATTTACGATGACCCAGAAGATTTGCTACAGCACTATGACTCTTCTATTCTGGGCGCAAATGCTTAAATACTAAAAGAGTAAGCGATCGCAGTTAATTCATCAACGAAGTTGTGCAATATTGTATTACTCAAAAACCCTTAGTCAATCTCAGAGAACATTTAAAAGAAGGAGCGATCCAACAGGCGGAACTTACAGCATTTTGCATCTAAATGAAGTTTAATCTTCCTTGTAAAGGCTACCGTGTACACACAAGTTGAATTACCCCCCTTAATCCCCCCTTAGAAAGGGGGGAAAAAGAAGTCTAGTTCCCTCCCCAATACATACGGGGAGGGTT
>CAXUOL010000125.1:0-12553 GCA_964252435.1 uncultured Nostoc sp. | reverse complement strand
GGTGGGGGAGATGAGGGAGAAAGAATAATTAATATTCAATACCCAATGCCCAATTCTCAATTCCCTACTCCCTACTCTCTACTCCCAATTCAGACAAATAACTTAACAAAGACTCTTGCTGCGACCTTGAGGTTGTAGAGTGAAATCAATTAGCCCTCTAGATTGGCAATTGATAACTAAAAGGGAAAATAATCATGGTTCAACGTGGTTCTAAAGTACGTATTCTCCGCCCTGAATCCTACTGGTTTCAGGATCTAGGAACTGTAGCTTCCATCGACCAAGGCGGCATCAAATACCCAGTAATTGTCCGCTTTAACAAGGTAAATTACTCTGGTATCAATACCAACAACTTTGCCGAAGATGAATTAGTCGAGGTTGAAGCACCAAAGGCTAAAGCACCGAAAAAATAGCAGCAAAGCTACAAGGGGGTTGTTTGATGCGATGATGAAGGGTAGTCTTAAGTCTGAAGTATGAAGTCTGAAAATTTCAGTTCATTCATTCTTTGTCCTAGCCTACCCTAATCTACGAAAGCCGCCCTGCGGGTATTTACGGTTTCTTTTGGGTAATAATACGAGCCATATACGGCTATGTAAGTTACTACTCCATCTCTTCTTACTCGATCCCTCAAATAAATCATAATTGCCTGCCTAACTCAGCTTGAATGCCTGAACTGCCTGAAGTTGAAACAGTCCGAAGGGGTTTAAATCAATTGACCCTCAACCAAGAAATCACGGGAGGAGATGTGTTGCTCGATCGCACCATCGCCTACCCGTTTTCTGTTGGTGAGTTTATTGATGGAATTGAAAAAAATGCGATCGCTACTTGGCATCGTCGCGGTAAATATCTCCTCGCCGAACTTACTCTCTTATCTTCCCCTCCATCAACCAGTTGGCTAGGGGTTCATCTGCGAATGACCGGTCAACTACTATGGCTGCATCGAGATGAACCATTACACAAGCACACGCGGGTTAGATTATTCTTTGGGGATCGGCAGGAATTGCGCTTTGTCGATCAGCGAACCTTCGGTAAAATATGGTGGGTTCCGCCTGGTGTTGCTGTAGAAAGTATTATGACTGGTTTGGCAAAACTGGCAGCAGACCCATTTTCACCAGAATTTACTGTTGAATATCTAGCCAGCAAACTCCAAAACCGTCGCCGTCCGATTAAAACTGCGCTACTGGATCAATCGGTGGTGGCGGGATTAGGTAACATCTATGCTGATGAAGCATTATTTAAGAGTGGAATTTTACCTGAAACCTTGTGTATAGATTTACAGCTAAAGCAAATTGAACGTTTGCGAACAGCCATAATTCAAGTGTTAGAAACCAGCATTGAGGCTGGTGGTACGACATTTAGTAATTTCCTAAGCGTTAAAGGTACTAACGGTAACTATGGTGGTGTTGCCTGGGTTTATAACCGCGCTGGAGAACCCTGTCGAGTTTGTGGTACAGCAATTCAACGAATTAGGTTAGCTGGGCGATCTAGTCATTTTTGCTCCGAGTGTCAAACGTTAAGGGGAGTTAGGAGACGCGATTAATCGCGTCTTTACAAGAGTTAGGAGTTCTAACTCGGAACTCTCTTAAAATGCAGATAGATAAAACAAGTTACAAATTTGAGAGGGGAATTCATGGCAGTCAAAAAAGGAGATATGGTTCGTGCTGTGCGCGAGAAACTAGAAAACAGTCTGGAGGCTAAAGCCAGTGATGCTCGCTTTCCTGCTTATTTGTTTGAAACCAAGGGCGAAATTGTAGATATCAAAGGTGATTACGCCCTGATTAAGTTTGGGAAAGTGCCAACACCTAATATTTGGTTACGTGTGGATCAACTTGAAGAGTTTAAATAAGTAAAAAGAATTCAGAAGTCAGAATTCAGAATTCAGCATTTATCAAGGAAGGCAGGAGGAAAACTGCCCTGGAGGCAAAGCCGCTTTGCCTTTACTCTGTTTCTTGCTGCGACCAAACGGGTCTTGGGTTTAAGACCCACACAAAACAAGAAAAGCCCTAGAATTGGGTGTTTTACCCGCTGATGTCAAAGCAATGGTATTGGGTAGCCACGGCGATTTAATGGTTCCCTTGTCTCGTTATGCTACCGTTAATGGCATTCCGATCACTGAATTGCTGGATGCAACTACAATTGAACGTTTGGTAGAAAGAACTCGCAACGGTGGCGCAGAAATTGTGGAATTGATGCAGACGGGGGGTGCTTTTTTTGCTCCGGCATCGGCTACTAGTGTGATGGTAGAATCGATTTCTATTAAATCAGTCGCGGTTGTTGCCTGTGGCGGTATATCTGCAAGGTGAATACGGTTTAGAAGATGTTGTAATTGGTGTTCCCTGTCGGTTGGGATGCGGTGGAATTGAGAGTATTTTGGAATTGACGCTTACCGATGAAGAAACAGAGGGTTTGCATACTTCTGCTCGATCTGTGCGTCAAAATATTCAGCGATCGCAGGAAATTTTGGATAACAAAATAATTCGTAATACCTCGACTTCGCTCGGCACAAGTTCGTAATTCGTAATTCGTAATTTGTAGGAATAGCAGCAAAAATAAAAGGCAGTAGGTTGTAATCCTACTGCCTTATTTTTTATTCCGAAATTTATCACCCTATAAATCAAACCTGTAAATCCCTTTCCAAACCTCTCCTCTAGAAGAGAAGAGGCTTTGAATTGTCTCCATTTTCTGGTAGGGAAGGAGGCTGGGAGGTTAGGTTTTGCGTTAACGGCGGGAATCCTGATCTGCGGGGTCGCCGTAGGGATCTTCGCTGGCTGGGCGGACGTCACCAATCTCCCCTGTATCTGCGGGGTCGCCGTAAGGATCTTCGCTAGCTGGGCGAACATTGCCGTAAGACGAGATATCTCCGGGGTCGCCGTAGGGGTCTTCACTCGCTGGGCGAACATTGCTGTAAGATGCCGGATCTGCGGGATCGCCGTAGGGATCTTCGCTGGCTGGACGTACATTGCGATCGCGGAATTCGGCATCTTGATCGGCTTGATCCTTGTTCGACCCCAAAAGCAACTCCTTCGCCTTTCGGAAAAATTCATCTACCATAATCTGTCTCCTGATTTAAGTTCGTGTTTCCGACGTGCGCGATCGGCGTTATCCTCCGGGAAACCCGCTTTCTTATTTACACACGCTTCGCTGATCTAGAGTGCCGGAGCTGCGGATGAAGTTATACCAGTGAGATCGCGACCTGTGGCACTCCGGTTATAGCCTTGGAATTCCCGATACTTTTGTGCTTCAGATTCCGGTACTCGAATTCCTTCTGATGGTGGCGTTACCCAGTGAGCGCGATGTTCAGCATCACGGTAGTATACACGCCCATTCTTGGATAGATAGTACTTACCTTGCGCTCCTTCTTGGGGAGCATTTTTATGTTGGTTGTACATATAGTAAAGTGCCGCAGCTCCAGCCAAAAGTGCCACTTTTTGCCCTGTACCCAATCCCTTCTTGGCTTCCGTTTGGCGATCGCTCACTGTTCTACCAACACTATCATCAACAGGTGGTGGCACATTAGCTTTTTGAGAACCGCCTCCGCAGCTACTCAGCAAGGGCACCATTAGCAATGCCGAAAGCAGCACTGCAAATAGACGCGAAACTATTTTACGTTCTTTATATATTGTGTTCATTGGATTTCGTTCTCACCTGTATTTGCTAAAAGCCTTGCTGTTGCAAAAACAAAGTTGGAATTCCTGTTATTTCGCTGGGAATTGAAAAAACACATACCACTCAATTTACAACTGCACAGCTACAGCGTTTCTCTGTCATGATCGTCGATTTTCTCAAGCATTCCATCCCGCCTTTGAGAGAAACTGCATTCATCCCAAGGAAATATATTATTGATTTTTGATGAGTCTATTTAGCTGAAACGCCGAAATTTTCAGCAATTTCTCGGTTATTTTTCCTGCATAAATAACTTAGAAAGATACAGTTACTATGATGCTTTTGCTCAAAAAATACACTCAATATGACATCAAAAAATACTAGTACGCGTCTTCTTTTGGCTTTGTGGGATTTGGGAGGAACACAGCAGGAAGTTAAGAAGGGTCAACTCACTAAGCGAATTGTATCCAAAAGCCAGAAAGTAGCAGATTATCAGGGCATATTCGAGGAATTACAGAAGCAGGGTGCGATCGCAATCTCCAAAAAGGGATATTCTCTGATATCTGCCAAGGGTTTAGAGGTATTGGGTGAGGGTTTGAGAAGTGGCGATTTTAAGTTTGAAGGGACGATTGTCGGTACTTGGGCGGCGAATGCGTTGGTGAAGTGGATTAGTCAGATAGATGTTGCAGTGACTGGTGCAGATGTACCAGTTAATGGGGTTAAGGGTGCGATCGCTTCTTACGACGAGTTTAAGTCTGTGGCGTTGGAAGTCTACGACAAGTTGAACCAAAACTACAACTTAGATGATCTCGTGCCAATTTATCGCATCAGGAGAGAAATAGGCGATCGGGTTAGTCGTGAAGATTTCAACGAGTGGCTACTGGAAATACAGAAGAACGACATTGTTCAGCTAATAGGCGGAGAGATGACAGATATCACTCCTGATAAAGCTGAAGACTCAATCACAACTAAATTAAGTGGATTACGCTATTACGCCAAGCGCCTCAGTTCTGCAAATTAATCTAAATCCTGTTGTTTCTTCTTGCACACAAACCACTATGACTAGTTTTCCCATTTCCTCTATTGAGGATATTAACGCAGCTTTACAAAATCACAACCCCTTTGCACTACCTCCATACGTAGGAAGCCAAGAAGTTTGGGGCAAAGAATTTCCTGATGTGACAACTCTCAATGCTCATGCTTCTGATGCTGTGTTTCAAGCAATTAAGCAAATTAGTACTGGTCAGTACCAAAGAACTTCAATTGCTATCACAGCCGAATCGGGTACTGGGAAAACACATATTATCAGCCGTATTCGCCATCGTCTTCAGACTGAGGGTGGTGCTTTATTTATTTACGCTACTGAATTTAGTGATTTAAATAATATTAAGCACGGATTCCAGCGTATTTTGGGAGATAGTCTAGGTAAAGTTGGCAGCCAAGGAGTAACACAGTGGCAAGAACTTGCCTCATCAATTGCAAATCAAGCTGTCAAGTTTATTCACCCTCAAGCTAAAACTTTGTTATCCCAAGATTTAGTACAAAAACTAAGTCGAAATGAATTAAGTAAAAACAGAACTTTAGTAAATCAATTAACAGATGCATTCCGTAAAACTAAACCTAATCTAAAGAATCCTGATATTGTCCGAGCTATCCTTTGGACACTAGCAGATTCTGAAGGACTGTACGCAGTAAATTGGTTATCTGGTTATGAACTTGCTCAATATAAAGCTAATGAACTATATTTGCCTAGTATAAGTGGTGCATCTTTTGATACTATACAGCAAGTCTTAGATTTAATTAGTGATTACAATCAGTTGCTCATTTGTTTTGATGAATTAGATAATCCATCTGAATTTAATGACGCTGGATATACAAAAGCACAGGTTGTTGCTAGTTTTGCCAAAGAATTGTTTGAAAATTTTAGTAGAGGTGTCATCTTAACCGTAATGATGCCTGCAACATGGACTAATAAAATCAAACAATTACCTACTGGTGTATACAGTAAAGTTACAGCTCACGGTCATCCTCTTGACTTAAAATATATGGACGGAGATTTAATTATTGAGCTAGTGGCTTTGTGGTTAAAAGAATTCTATGAAAACAGAAATTTATTACCTCCTTCTAGAGTTTATCCATTTACTGAAGGTCAACTCAGAGAACTAAGTAGTGAAAAACCACCAGTAAGAAGAATTTTAGAGTGGTGCAGAGAAAATTGTAACCCTACACAACCTCTAACAAATGACAATAGAGATAAACTATTAATTATAATAGATGAAGATAGGGTTGAAGAAGCTTTTAAAAAGGAAATTTCTCAAGAAATTAGTAGTTATTTAGATGATAACTATTTATTAGCGGATGCTTTGTTATTTAACTTTCAGGCTTTGAAAGATAAAACAATAGAACGAGTAAAAATTGGGGAAATTAAAGAAAAGGTAAAACAACGTGGAGGTAAAGATAATTATTTAAACTTTAAGATTATTGGAAAAGAAAATGGGAAAGATATATGTATTGGAGTTGCTGTTCTTCAATATGCTAGTGGCAGTAAGTTAGGAGCAGGATTTAGAAGGCTAAATGACTTTGATAAATTTGGATTAACTCGTAGTTGTTTCGTTCGTTCTAAATCTAAAGATAAAGAGATAAGTCGTTATATATATAATACTTATGTCGCACCACTTATATCTAAAGGTGGTGAATTTGTAGAATTAAAGGAAGAAGAAATAAAACCACTTATAGCTATTCGTTCTGTACATAAAAAACGTGAAGTAGATTATGGTTTGACGGAAAAAGAAATTTTTAAGTTTATTCAGGAGAAAGGTTCTGCTAATTGTCTAGGAGCTAGTAATCCGTTACTAAAAGAAATTTTGAGTGACCCATCGTATAAAATATCGGAAGATATTATTGAAAACAACTTAGAAATTATAGATAAAATTAATAACTCTGAATCATCTGAATCGAGTGATATTAGTGAACTAGCTATAGTGGATTAACAATGAGTGATTCAGTTGTTGTGCTTGACCAAGCTATATGTCTACCGACTCCTGATGTTGAAGCATTAATAGAAGGGCGAATGATTGTAGCACTTTCTCGAATTTTTATTGAATCTGAACGCCAATTTGCTCTTTATCCGGCTAATGCTTCAACTCTCTCATTACCAATTGAACAATACTATAATCCAAAATTCCTGCCAATTGCCAAAGGTGCTTTTACTCAGTGTAATTCTCAAAGTATATTAATTAAAGCTTGGGCCAAGTGTAAGCTGTGTCAAATACCAGATACTACTGAATGGTTAGAGGCTATATCATGTTTAAGCATTTGGACTAGAGATGGGTTACAAGAAATATTAGCAAAAAGGCACAATTTATTTCTCATGTATCTACGTGTTTACCAACTACCTCAACCTATTGAAGTACCTGCAAATTTAAGTAGTCAGTTCATTTCACTACCATATGCACTAAATAATTTTGAAGCCAAACCTATATTAAACGATCGCACCTTTGCCCAACGCAAACGCCAGTTAGAAAAGCTAGAACCCGCGCTGCATCCTGAATTGGAAGAATTGCAGAGTGCGATCGCATCCCTAACCATTAGCCAACCAGCAGCTAAACAATTAGACGAAGACATCAAAGTATTTTTAGGTTGGAGTAGTGACAAGCTAATTAAGCAACCCGATCCAAATTTAGCTTGGATAAATGATATTGCAAAATTGGGCGATCGCAGTATCGAACAAGATGAGAAAAAAAGTAACTACCAAGCTGGTACAGATTTTGAAAATATAGCACGTCAAAGTCTGGAGTTTTTAGGCTTCAAAGTTGAAAGTGCTTTCAAAGGTGGCGCTGGAGGCTTAGATTTATATTGTTCAAAACCTTACCCTATTGTTTGTGAGTGTAAAGCTGGTAAGCTTATTCCGAGTCGTACTGTCGAGGAATTACTCAAACTTGGTGGGATGCACTTAGGTAAAACTCAGGTATTAACTTCAGTTAAGTTAGTAATTGGCCCTGGTAATCCATCAACAGACACACTAAAAGCCGCTAAAGAATGGGAAGTAAGTATTATTAATGCTATGACTTTACAAAAACTAGTTGAATTTAAAGCAAAATATCCAGGTGCTATTAATTTAGTCGAATTACAGAAATATCTAGAACCTGGGCAAATTGACTTTAGAATTGATGAATATATTGATAAAGCTGAGAGAGAGATTAAGTTACGATCGCAGATTATCACAGCAGTCAAAGAACTTTTTGAACAAGACAACGAAACTTCAAAAGCTACACATCCGAGTTTCCCAGTTACAGAAATTCGCGTTCATTACAATGCTACTCATAATCCCCGGTTAAATGATGAAGTAGTTCACGATTTCCTGATAGAACTTTCTTCACCCTTAACAGGCTATTTAGGGCGAATAAAAGGCAGTGATTGGAATAGCGATCGCTTTTACTTTCTCCATAATTTACCTATTAACTAAAGATAGTACAATATCTCTCTTTTCTTCCCTCTGCGTTCTCTGCGTCTTCTCTGCGAGACGCTGCGCGTTCATGTAGTGTCTCGTAGAGAAGGCGGTTCGTTTCAAAATAGCTGAAGTGCGTAGGCGTAGCCAGCCGTATGTATTGCAGTTACCCCAAAGTTAATATACCAGCTTGATAATTCACCACCAACGGCAGAATTTTTAACCACTCTGAACCTAACAATACTTCCATAATTTCATCACCCACATAAACATTGATTTCATACTCATATTCGTTTAATATCACCGTACCTAAATAAATATCAAATCTTGATTCTCCCTTAGCGGTTCGCAAAGGTTCTTCACCGATGTAAGCCCAATCAAGACACTGTAAATCTTGTTTATTAATAGCCAAAAAGCCTGTGAAACCAGTATCTAACATGGCATCCACAGGCAAGTTTAATCCATCAGATGTAATCAAATCAATTTCAAAAAAGAGTTGCCCGCTATCCCCAAAGTTACCCTCAATCATATTGTGCCAGTTGTTCCCGTCTCATTTAGGCAGAATACACAATGTCTACTATTTGGGTATTTTTCAAGGGATTTTTTATGAGCTTGCATTTTATTCGCATCAATTAAGTAATCACCACTATTTGGCTCTACTGCAATATACCAGCCGTAATGTTCCTTAATCAAATCTGGACGCACACGCTCAAAGATTACCCGGCAACGCCGATAAAATACTTCATCTTCAGCTTTGCGTCTAGCAAGTTCTTCGGGTGGTAAAGTCTGTTCTGGAAAAATTCTACCCCGACGTGCAGGTTGTTTTGCAGTTGATTCAGTCATAGCATTAATCCTACTTATTGATGCTGCCTTAACTTTATTTTATGGGAAGCAATAAAGAGCGATCGCACAACCCACCGCAGGTATCGCTATTTACCTCAGTATCTATTATTCATGGTGATAAACTTTACAGAAAATTTATACTTAGCCACTATGTAACTTCATTTACATGAGATAAGGGTTTAGTACTGTCGAAGAAACACATTATACTTACTACACTGGTGTTCATTAATCATAAACCTCTACCAAGTCTAAAACTTAGGCGAGATGACCCATGTATTATCAAATTTGGAATTTCTTTCTTAAAGAAGATAAATACATTTATTGGAAAGAAAAAATAAAAGTTAACAATAACTTTGACAAAGTTACATGGCAAAAGATTATTGATTTCTTGTCACTAGTAGAGCAAACTTTCCAGTTAAAAAGTCAACTGGCAGAAACCGATAGCCTTGAGCCGTTTCTCAAGTTAGCAAGAGAAAACGGTTACAATTTGACCGCAGAAGAACTTGGCTGGTTTCTAGTTACCAGAAGACAGATTTGGGATCTTTTTGATATTGCCCAAAAAACGCCATCTCTCAAAGAAGAATTGCTAATAGCTAAAGAACCACAGCAGTTCATCAACATCGCTGCTGAAAATGGCTATTACTTTTCTGTAGATGAGTTAGCTTGGCTGTTAATTGACATTAAATCATCATCAGATTTAGTATCTATTAACAACAGCGTTGGAGAGATTCTCACGGTATCAAGCTACGGCAAAATTGAAACAGGATACTGGATTTGGCTAGCAGAACACTGGGGAATTGTGCCACCATTTTGTCATCGGGATAAACCCAGCACCTTCTTATGTCAAAATCTCAACAATCCTTTTTTACCCGATCGCTGTTTTTTACCCAAGAGTTACTTTAATCAACGCCTGATGGCAATTCATAATTAAAATAATTCGTAATTAGGCAAAGGAAGAGAAAAAAGCAATACTTATAGGACTTACGCAAGTGTCACAAAAAAATTGGATTTGTAGTTTGTAGTAAGGGCTTTAGCCCTTATTTTGAGGACTAAAGTCCTCACTACGAACTGAAAATAATATGCCAGTTGCGTAAGTCCTGACTTAACCAAACGGTATTGAGTTATGAAACTTAATTACGAATTACGAATTATACAGTGAAGCATCCTAGACAGAAGATATATCTTCATATTTAGGATGCTTCGCAATAAAAAATTGTTGCTGAGACAACAATTATGGACAAAATGTGATATTTAGACTAGAGCTATCAGCTAGCAGAAACGGTCAAACTACCGGGTTTATGAAGATCGCCTTGTAAAACTGCACCCCGCTGATTGGCATGAATGTGACGCAAAATCTTGTAAATTGCCTCAACTTGGTCTGATGCGCCTGCCTTCTCGGCGAGTTCCTCTAGAGAAAGGGGAGTTTTTTCTTTTTGTAGCACTGCTACCACTCGTGTTTGTAAATCGAGGATGGAAGCAGCAGCTTTTTTGCCAGCTTCTACTCCTGGTTGATGGTAAGCGTTGATGTTGACCAAGCTAGCGTATAAACCAACAGCACGTTCATACAAAGCAATTAATGCCCCTACAGTTCGGGGATTAACTTGGGGAATCGTGACTGTAATCGAATCGCGGTGATTTTCATAAAGCGCTTGTCGGGTTCCTTGGAGAAAACCGGAAAGATAATCGCCTGTTGTAACTCCGGGATCTATTTCAGTGGATGGGCCTTGACGATCTTCCAACACTTCGATGAAGGTAGCAAAGAAGTTCGCTACACCCTCACGTAACTGCTGGACGTAAGCGTGTTGATCTGTTGAGCCTTTGTTGCCATAGACGGCGATACCTTGATGGACAACGTTGCCGTCTAAGTCTTTTTCCTTGCCCAAGGATTCCATCACCAGCTGTTGTAAATAGCGACTGAATAAAAATAAGCTGTCCTTGTAAGGTAGAACAACCATATCTTTTTCACCCTTTCCATTACCTGTAAAGTACCAAGATAAAGCAAGCAAGGCTGCTGGGTTATTTTTCACATCTGGGACGCGGGTAGCGTCATCCATCTCTTTTGCACCATCTAGCATAGCGCGAACATCAATGCCCTGTAATGCCGCTGGTACTAGCCCTACGGCAGACATTTCTGAGGTGCGTCCTCCCACCCAGTCATACATCGGAAATCTCGCCAGCCAACCTTCATCTTTGGCCAGCTTATCGAGGTTGCTATCAACGCTGGTAATTGCTACCGCATATTGGGCAAACTCCAAATTGTGTCCGGCGTAAGCTTTTTTAACTTCAATCATGCCGTTGCGAGGTTCCGGTGTTCCTCCAGATTTGGAGATCACCAATACCAAAGTGCTGGCGAGACTATTTCGGAGATGATTGAGAACGCGATCAATACCTGCCGGATCGTTGTTATCGATAAAGTGAATTTTCAGGGGTGGGAAATCAGGAGCGAGAGCTTCCGCGACGAATTGGGGGCCGAGAGCGGAACCACCAATGCCGATGGAGATAATATCCGTAAAGCGGCTTGCTCTGGGAGGATGAATAGCACCTGTTTGGACTTTTTCTGCAAAAGCTTCGATTTGTTCTAGAGTTTGAACTATTTCTTGTGTAAGTTCTGGAGCTGGTGCTAAATCAGGATTTCGCAGCCAGTAGTGTCCAACCATGCGGTTCTCGTCAGGATTTGCGATCGCACCCTTCTCTAGTTGAGCCATATCCGCAAACGCCTTGTCAAACTTCGGCTGCAACGATTCCACAAAGGCATCATCGAACCGTATCCGACTCACGTCTAAGTACAGCCCCAATCCCTCGTGGAAATATAACCAGTTTTGGTATCGTTGCCAAAGTGCCCTAGCATCCATAGGGAAATCTCAAATAAAGTGTTTTTCAAAAACCAGTTTAATGTAAGGTTATAGCGATCCCTGCCTAGCCTTATACAGTTTACAGTTTTAAGTGTTCCCTTGACCGCGCCAATTTTAGATTTTAGATTGCCGATTTTAGATTTTTTTGGTTCATGTCCCGTCCCTTGTAGGCGGAACAAATCCTTGCATCCAAACATCGTAAATCCCCAAGCCCCGCACCTTGTGGTCGGGGTCAATCCAAAATCCAAACATCGTAAATCCAAAATTCGTTGACTCTTGACTTTAAACATCTGGCATAGGGATGACACGCAAAAATTTCACAATTTCACCTCTAATTTCTATACCAATCAGATAATTGTCTAGGGTGAAGCGATGAAAAATACCTTCACTATCAAGCTGCCGCAGTTCTTTTAAATCGGTCAGTTGCCACTTTTGGGCTAACTCAATAAAAACAAAATCATGCACCCGCTCGTAGGCGGCAGGTTCTAAATTCTTCAGGTCTAGTAAAAAAGACCTGGCATAGCGCATTTCCAGACTCACTGGGCGTTACCTTCACCAAAACTTGAGGGGCCACTGGCACTAGTACCGCTTCGCGTAATTCGTAATTCGTAATGACGCTCGCGGACTCGCTAACGCTACGCTAACGTAATTCGTAATTACTATTGCGTAAGGGTTTTAGACATTTCATAAGGGTGGCTTATTTACGCCGAACTATGCTAACTCGAAAGCGCTGCTGAATCAGAAAAACATCAACAGTCTTACCGCTTCTTCATGGGTTAAGATATCCCACGGTTGCTGCGATCGCTTGACT
>CAXUOL010000124.1:0-12587 GCA_964252435.1 uncultured Nostoc sp. | reverse complement strand
CGTCGTGTGGAAAGAGCGTTTTTTGAGGCGGGTAAGGCACTGGCAGAATTGCGCGTTCGTCCTTGACGTTGCCGAAGGCATCGCAGATTGTACCGCTCGACCCACAAAACGTTTGAGGAATATTGCCGTTCTCGGTTTGCGTATACTCACCGCCATGTAAATTATTTAATAGCTGCTTCAAATGTAGTTGACAACATAATAATGGGAACCATTGGTTCCCAAAATGAGATACCGGATGAAATGGGAACCATTGGTTCTCAAAACGAGATATCGGATGAAATGGGAACCAATGGTTCCCAAATTTTGCCTACAACCGAACGCCAAGTTCGACCACTGACTAAGCTAGAACCATCGCAACAGCAAGAAGTATGGCGGCAAGCGGTGGAGCAGGCAGGGGGAAAAGTGCCGCCAGCCAGAATTGTCAAAGATGTGGTGCAGCGCATCATGGAAAGGACGAAAGTACCAAACACATACCAAATTGGCGAAGTCTGCCAAATTCTTGCTAAGGACAATCCCGAACTGAGAGGCAAAGGTGGCTGTTGGGGTATCGTTAATCATGTGGGCGAATTCAGTTGCACCGTCAGAACCTGGGATAGAGAATATACGGTTGGGTTGCAGCACCTCAAATCTTACAATTACCTGCCTGCCGAATGTGAGCAGATGCAGGTGATTTGCGATCGCATTAGTCGGGTGTATTCGAGTGGGCTGGAGGAGTCGGTGCAGAAGTTTTTGGAGATGCTGGGGAAGCTGAATCGTGCTTATTTGACAACTTTGGAAGAGAAATTGTTGAGTCTTCTGGAGTTGGAAATCCTAGCAGAATGGAACAAAGAAACAATGCTGTAAGTGAATTGTGGTATTAAATTAATATAATCTTGCTGTAGTTTAATATTTCTGCTCCCGGTTGTTTGTAGAAAGTAGTAATTTATGACAGAAACACAACAACAAGAAATAATGGATTTACGGGTATTGAATTTAACACCCATATCAAATTAGGAATAAAATTATTCGTAGGCGTGTTGAAAACTAGGCGATGCAGCACTGGATTATCTGTCCCCAATGCTCTGATTAAATACCCCCGACGCTGGCTTTCATTCTCTATCAGGAGTCTAAATAAGGGTAATATTTTTTGCATTAAGTTGCTAATAAATGCCATACATCTAGCTATATAATTTATTTACCAGCCCATTCCTTACCTAAAACATGCATTAATGCTTTTAGTGCCAGGATAAAAGGTGGTTCTGGACGAATATTTTTTGCGTTTCCCTTAATTTTTAACGTAACCCCTGTGAGTTCTTTGTAGGTATCCCGCCAAAGTTTCTGATTTGCGTCCACACCTTGGCTTGGTTGATAATCTCGTAAAGGTATAAGTCCATCAATTTCTAGCTCTTTCAACGCCAGGTTAAATTGATCGAAAAAGTTTCTTAGCTGTAACATTTCTTCAGGAACATGGAATTCTTCAATATTTACCTCTAGCTCTAAGCGTTTTCTCCAACTAATTAACTGACCGTTAACTTTACAATCTTCCCCAGAAATTATTGGATCTTTAGTTGTTACAGTCAAGTATTGTAATTTTGTAACCTCTGATACTAAACCACAAGCAACTTCATCTTGCGGTCTTGTACTCAAGTATGTGCTTTCTTCGGTGTCGAGGAAACTAGAACCTCGACTGAGCATCCGACTGAGTAGCCTATTGACCTCAGAATGGCGGTCGAATCGACCTTCAATAGCTAACCAATGCAATAATTGGGAGCCATTTCCACCCATATAAACTGGGGTAATTTCGTTTATAGTGTATTTTTTCTCGTCGAAGAGAACTTTCAAAATTGTACCCACGTAATAGTACAATCCGGCAAATCCCAATGCCGTTAGTCTCAGCAATTCTTGAAAGTCAGATTCTTTCTCCATCAATGCTCTTTTATTCTTCAGCCAATTTTTGCCTTCTAAACGTAAAAAAATATCTAACTTGGCATTAAACTGTTTTTGATCTAATCCTTGCCAGTGTCCTTGTGGATGCTTCAGCATTCGTTCCAAAAATTTGGGATTTAATTCTAAAAATTGTGAAAATAAATCCCGAACTGCTAATTGGATTGAACATTGATGAATTAAATTATTGTTTTGCCAAATACAAATATCAGAAATATTTGAAATCCTGTCCTCAATATTAATACAAGTACTATAGACTAATTGATGGTCTTCTCGGTCTGCAAAATATTGGGCAAAAGCCAAACTTTTAGAACGAAAATGAATTAAATCATAAATCTCTGGACAAATATGTTTTATTCCTGTTTTTTCTTGTAAATCCTTAGTTAAATCTTGCCATATATGCAAGTATTTTTCCTTGTCATCTAGAGAAATAGTAGGTGGATATGAAAGACACCATTGAATCTGACTAACAGCTCTTTTAGCCGCTAGCGCTGTTATATGCAAGGCTAAGTGTTGAAGAAATAGTTTAGCCAAAATAAGATTCTCAAAATTTACATTATCCTTTATCCAATCCTCTTTTGGGTTGAAACGGTTTCGATCGGGAATATAAAATCGAGCATCTAAAATTGGGCGAGAGTTCTCTAGACTAACTTTTCTGTTTCCTCTCAAGGTCAGGATATTAGCTAATGGGAAAGGTTTATCAACAGGAATCAAGTATTCAGGAATAAAGAATTCAAATAATACAGGGAAACGAGTATCTATTGAAACATCTGTAACTTGCAAATGCAGATTTTGTTGGGTTAATGGCTCTACTATACCGTTTCGATTGATATAAACGTTGCTAAAAGATGTACCAAAATCTACACCTACTCTCCATATTCCTGTTGATTGAATTTTCTCAGGTGTTTTGAGAAAAATTAAGCCAACGATATTTCTCGCACTATCTTGGCAAATAATATGTGAGGGAAATTCTTCCAAATGGGCTATTTGATAAGAACCTCTACCCTCCTGAAAAATATGTGGCTCTTGAGCATCGGGTAAACTTACCTGAAAAGTTTCCTCACCATATTCACAGTCATAATAGAGAACGTAATATTCTTTCCATCCTTCTACCCTAAAATAAGGCCATACTTCTAAGACTGGTACTTGATAAATATTTTTTTCTTTTAAAATATAATCTTTGTAAATGCAAGAATTATGAGTGTATTTGTCATTATTTTTAATCCCCCAAATGGGCATATCAATAATTACCCGTACTCCAGGAAAATTGCCATTGTTAATAGATTGAAAGTGAACTTTATTGATTAAATCTTCTGGTGTAAAATTTTTAAGGAGTATGGGATGAAGGGGAATTAAAGGTGTAACTATTTTACCATTAAAATTAATTTGCATCCCATTAGGAAATACTGCTCCTGGTAAAATACCATCTTCGTCAATGAAAGTTAATTCTGGCAAAAAAAAGTTTGTTGACTCTTGCCATTCGACATTTTCTTGATCTGTCTGTAATTCAGAAGGAAAATATAAAGATGGTTGTTGAAGTTCCTGTCGAATTTTTTGCAACAAATTATCAAGTTCTAGCTGTTTATCTAAACCTACATCTCTACGCACTACTTCCAATAACGCACAAAGCGCTGGTTCTCCAGAGGTAATTTCTCCAAATGTTACTAGTTTGTTAATCATTTGGGGAATAAAAACATTCGCAGACGTATCCCACACCAAATGATTTAATACTGGTGAATTAGTTCCTAAAGCCGCAGTAAGATACGCTTGACGGTCTTGCTTATCCCGCATAAATGGGGTGAGGATAAGCAATAACTCTTGAATGATTTTTCCACTGACTTGTGCCATTAGCTAACTACTTCGCTAAACGAGTATAAATTTCTGGTGCGTTGTTTTTCAGGTCATTCAATAAAGCGATCGCACTTGTTCCTGCATTGCGTAAATACTTTTGTTGTGTATTCGGTTCTAGTAACATCCCACCGCTATGGTGAATCCCTACCATCTGAAAATCATCATCGAAAACAGGCGACCCCGATGAACCTGGTTCTGTACTAGTAGTATATTGCAATACTTGATTATCGGCGTAAGCAACAAAGTTATTCTGTATAGAGATTTTCTTTAAGTGCCCACCTGGATGCTGAATAATTGCTACACGGTCATCTCGCCGCATTAGTTTACTCTTGAAGATTAAGGGTTTCCCAAAGTCGGATACATCTTTCAGGGTTACTACCGTATAGTCCAGTTCTTTATTAGTGTAAAAAGCACCTCCAGCTAAGGCTCCAATAGTCTGGGTTGGGCATTGCATACCGTTAATATCCAGTTGATAGTTAAAGCTATAATCACTTTTCTCTGCTATTTCTTGACTGTTAAGAACGTGATTATTCGTCATTAATAAATCAGGTGCAATCATAAACCCTGTACCTAAGCTGTCTGGAGTAGCGATACGGACTACGGCTTTTGACGCTTCCAGAGCCAAGTTTAAAATGTAAATATCGCGTAATGTATTTTCTCCAATAATTTTTTCTTTGATATCAGCCGTACTATCTGCCCCCTTCCAATCGTGAATTCCACGGTTAGGACTGACTGGAACATCAAGTGGGTATGTTTGAAACAGTTCTACAATAAAGTCTGTATCTTCATCCCCAGTGAAAGGCTGAATGTAGTTGAGGAATACAGCTAAGGCTTCTTTATCGTAAACAACTCGTCCAAATTGGGCTAAAAACCTCACAACCTCTACAGCAACGGCCATCGGCGTACCGTCTAAATCTAACCTTCCTAGTATTACATCTGCTTGGGCTACACCTTGCAATGCACCTGCTGCTAAACGACGGCGATCACGTACATTGGCAAAGTCTGGTAAATTTTGCACAATGCGGGTAAGGCGTTGGAAATCAGTTGTGGATAGTTGAATAGTCAATGTCTGCACTCCTATAGCAATTTGAATAATATTTAATTGTTTAGATTACCAGTCAAAATACTGTGATTAGATGATTTTCACTATATTTACAGTAAGTGCTAGTGAAAGTTTATTTGAGTTTTCTCTTGGCTGGAGTGAATTGTAAATAAATTAAATATTTAAGCCGAACTGTTTCGTTTCTCCAACTGTTGTCGAAGTATACTTGCAAGAGGAATACCCGTTTCTACTAATCGATACACTAAATTAGAATAGTGTTTTAAGATTGCTTTATCATTACGAATCTGCTGCTCAAAGCTGATCCACATACGGTTTAATAATTCAGCTGTCCTTCTTCCATTACCACGTTCTTCATTCCAAATGTCATGAACAGCATTATTCGCGCATCGATTTAACCATTCAAGTGTTGGTTCTGGTGCAAACTGCCAGCCAATACCATTGAGCATTGTAAGAAAATGGCTATAGGCATAAGGATTATGACCAGCTACGCTAACCCATTTATCAAAAACATTAATAAAAAGGTGGGCGTGCTGCCAATCATCCTTAATACGAGAACTACCATGCTGGGTAAAGATGATCAGTTGTAAAATTTCTCCAGTGTCCCGATTAAGGTAGTCATAACTGGTTTGTCTAGCAATTTTTGGACTATCTAATACCCAGTTGCAAATTCCTTTCCAAGTTTCCAAAGCTTGTGTGGTTGGCCCCTCGACGTAAGCAATTTGATGACTGATATATCCATCCAGAAGGTCTGCTGTCAGTTCTGGAACCTGAGACCAACTTTCTCGTAATGGTGCCAAAATGTGCTGAGAAATTTCCTCAACACTTAAAAATTTTGCTAAATATGCTACCCAATTAAAGATAAATGGATTCCAGTTATAGGGCTTATGAGTCTGAGAATAACTTTTATCTTTCAATGGTAAATTGTCTACAATTGTTCGAGCTATTAAATCATCACATAGCTGAATTAATTTGTATTTTATATTGCAGTCTCGACAAAGTTCTGTCAGTGGCAAAGCATAAAGTCCATATTTAGTTTTCTCATAAATAAAAACAATATCTTTTGCGGTGGAAATTCTAGGAAGCTCAGGTATTTCATCTTTTGCTAAATATTGAAAATATTTTTGAATTACATTTATTTCCCAAATTTCTAGCTCTTCAAAAATGGTTTCAAATTGCCTAACACGACTTCCATAGTAAAGTTGCCCAGGAATTACAGATAGCGTAAGACAAAGACTCAAGGCATTCCAACATAATACTGGATCGAGATTCCAGGCATTTTCCAGACCAAGAAATACTGCTTTTACTACTTCTCCAGTATGAGAGAAGCGCCTCAATGACTCACTGATTAACTGAAGAATCTGCTGTCGTACTTCAGTATTTGCTACACCATGAGCAGTCAATAAAGCTAAACCTCGTCCAGCATAAACTTTCACGCTAAATGGTGACATATCATACTTGGATGCTTTAGGCATCCGAGCAGCTGCAAGTAAAATAGCTGCACTCCATTCTAAATGATTCTGCGTTCTTGACCACTCAAAATCTGCAATGAGAATAGCTGCCGCAACACCAACTACTGCTTGAAAGCGAGTAACAGGAGCATTGATATCTTCTTGCTCCATTTCAGCAGAATCTTCAGATGTTTGTAATTTCTTAGCTGCGGCAACAGCCTCTTCTAAAGTCATTCTCTCATTTGCTTTACCATTTTTTATAGTCTCTTCTGCCCATAGGTACACACCAAGCAAACGTTCCAATTCAACGTTAGCTTTAAGAAGCTCCTCATTGCGTTTTCTAATTTCTTCAGGATGCTCAACCCAGATGTGCCGATGTTCACCTACTTGCTGTTGCCGATAATTTTCTCTCCTCCCAAATACTTGATAGTTTTCCATCTTTTCTCTAAGAGCAGCCACAGCGTTTGGGTCTGATTTTTCTTCTTCATAACGAAAGGGTAGGTTTTCTGTAAATTGCTCAACAGCTTGCTCGAATGAAACTCTTAAAAATTCATCAATTGACAGAACATAGTACATCGCTAAACCTCTAATATCCCGTGAACACTGCGGTCTTTTATTCCGCCTTTCCAGAACCTCATAATCTAATTTCTTACTTTCATCCCATTCCCATTCCTTAAGTCCATTCCATGAATTGGTGCTGTCATAAGCTAGACGAATTATGTCCATTTCCCAAATATCGGCACAGATGGCAATTGGCAGTGCTACTTTCAAGCATTTTTCAGGATAAGCCAGTGCCATACTTAAACAAATACCTAGTACAGCAACAGAATTGCTTTCAGATAAAACCTTCTCAAAAAGAGCTTCAACATCTTTACCTGCTTCAATCTGTCTCTCCATCCACTCTTCTAATGCCATCAAGGCAGAAATTACAGTATATGGGCCAACTGTCGTTCCTCGAAACCAACAATAAACTTGAGTATCACCCCAAAATTCACGATAACCAGAGGGCAAATTAATAGTGACTGGTAAAGAATTCAATTTAGGTCGGTCAATTTCTTGCCTCTGTTTATATTTACGCCATTTTTCTGATGCTGCATTGGTGAGAGCATGAACTAGCCGTATTCCTTCATTCTCATTATTAAATAAGAGATATAAAAATGGCCCTTGAATAGATGCAGGTGGAATAAAATCTACTATATGGTTTATACCAAAATTTCTATCTTCTAGTGAGCTAGTTATTCTTCTAGGAACATGAGGATAATTTTTCGACTTAATTGGTTTTTGGATCAGCACACTGATTACAAAATCAACAAATTCTTTGGGGATTGAATCGACAAGAGGTTTAAAGTCTTGAATTTTAGAAATTAGCTTCTTTTTTGTTTCGTCATTGTTAGACTTAGCAAGTTCGCTGAGATAAGTTTCCACTTGCCCTGGCAGAATATCTGCTGAATACAGGATTATTCTATGTAAACTGGTTTCATATTCATCAAATCTTGACATTACCAATCTCTCCTTGCTTCTTGTTCTTTAAGCCATGCGATCGCTATTTCACCAATTTCCTTTCGATAAATTGAGCGTGTTGGTGACTTGACTTGCCAAATCTCCATTAGTTTGACAACTTCTGGACGAACGTTAGTAGGGAAATCATTGATCCGTTTTAGCAGCCAACCCATGAAAGGTTGCCATACTGACCATCTTGGGATTGGGTCACTCATGAAAAGTGGCATCAGGCGGTCACTAAACTTTAGCTCTGCTTCTGTAAAAAAAGACATTAGTGAAAAGTTCGGCATTACTTCCAATGTACGTACTGCAACCAGTAACTCAATAAGTCGTCGTGCATTATCAGCTACAAGTAGCGGTTCAGCTTTATCAAGCAATTCGCTAGAACGTGGAGATACTAGAGGCGCAGTCAATAATGCTTGCCGCCATCTAGGAGAAAGTTCCGAAGCTTGTTCAACTTGTTCAATCAAGTTTATCCAAGATTCAGCCGTGGCATGATTTTCTAGGAGAGCGGCTCCCACTAGCTGAACAGCTCTCAATAAACCGAAAGGTTCACCCAACTCCTTGAGATAAGCAGGTAGTTCTTCTCTATATTCATTTATTACACGAAGCATAACCCAGTCCTCTATCAAGTCATGACCAAAGCGAAACAATCGCCGATCAGGATCTTGAATCAGAATCCGATCTTGTTTTAGAGAAACAACTGCTTCTGGATTAGCATTTTCGATGCGGAGCCTAGTTCCGGGAGACTTAACAGCCTTTTCACCTAGACTTGTAAGTATTTGTTCTCTACCTTCACCAATAATAGGATTTTGTCCAATGACAACTCTTGACCACCACACATTACTTACTTCAATCTCCGTAGCAATAGCTGGTAAGTCTTCTATATTGGGAAGCATACGTGGGTCTTCCAGAAGCTTCAACATCAATGGATTCTTAAGAATAGGCGAAAGCTGGCTAAGAGATAGTAGTGGTTTGAGTCGAGGAATATGTTCGAGGACACTTTGGAGTTCTGCTTGGGTCAACTCTGGTACTTGCAACCTTGCTGGCTTTCCTAATGCTTGCCAATTAAGCCATTTGTAAATTTCCTGTAGATTTTCTTCCCGTGCCGTAAATATAACTTTCCAATGCCGAGAACTATCTTCACTAAGTGGAACTTCCGCTAACGTATAAAACAAATCTTTTATAACAGTCTGTTTACCCGTCTCAGTAATGCGATCAATTCCATCAATAAAAATAATTGGTTGAGTATTTATGCTTAATGCTAAAAGAAGTTTATTTAACGGCTGTTGAATTTGTAATGAATTAGCATAATTACTCCAACTTGTCCCAGTAATGCGATCTCCTGAAAGGACTAAAACCTGTCCCTCTTTTAATTGATACTCAACAAGAGTTTTTAATAAGGCTGATTTACCAACTCCAGATGAGCCAACTATTTCGATTAACGATGCTTCTGAAATTAATTTTTGAGCGTTAGCAATTAAATCAGTTCTAGGAAGGTCGAAACCATCAATATCTCGTTGTATATTTTTTACTACGTAATCTGATTCTCGCTGCAACTTTTGAAGATCACATGAATAATCAGACAAGGCAATCTTAATTTCTTTAAAAGTAGATAAATCAAATTTATCAATAACTCTATTGATGCTTTCTTTTCTCTCTATCCCTACCTGTGATTTTGCATATTCTAAAATTGCATAAAACGCTTCTTCTCCACCAACATTTACTAACTGATCCAACATAGAGGGAGTGAATGTTGCTACAGAGCCACTCCAATTGATGTGTTGTAAGACAGGTGTATCAGTACCCAGTGCTGAAATTAAAAATGAACGACGACTTCGCTCATCTTCTATAAAAGGCACAAGTATATCTACTAATTCTTTTAAAGTTTCAGCACTAAGTTTTATCATTGTTAAATCCAATAATTAATAATTACTATAAAGTAGATAATTATAATTGAATTACAATGTGTAAATTATCAATCCTTTGCTGTACATCTATACCAACTTGAGATCGCACATATTCCAACAAAGCCCAAATAGCTGTTTTTCCTGGTGCTAATTCGCCATAATCTGCAAGCTTACACAACATATCAGGAATAAAACTTGCTACAGCACCACTCCAATTAATATGTTGCAATACAGGTGCATCATTACCTAAAGCTAAAACTAGAAAAGGGCGACGGCTTCTCTCGTCTTCCAAGAAAGGACGCAATAAATTCACCAACTCATTGAGAATGTTAGGTTCTAATTTGAGATTTTGAATATTTTTAACATTGGACTGCCCAAAGTGAATATTGTAAACATTATCCCCAATTTGCCCAGCGTTTACTGTGTCAGCATTAATCAAACCACCACCAAACTGGGCATTTTGTAAGTCATTATTATTAACTTTCTTTGGGTTTTCTGAGTCCGACATGGGTTAGCTTGAGCAGTTTTAAAGGTTGTTGTTATAAATATTACAAGAATTCACTGTACAGAGACACTCATCGAACCTCTTACTCCACTCAGTGGTATAAAAGCGGTTTAAATTCTTAGTTAACTTTATACTACAATTACCCTATAATAGTGTTAACTGCTTTGCAATAACAGTTAATTGTGAATATATCAGTGGCAATCTAAGGTATGCCTATGAGAAATCGGATTAAGGAATTTGTTGACAGCAGAGGGATGAGCGTTTATCAGTTCTGGCAAGAAACTGGTATTAGCCGCACTACCGCATATAATCTATACAACAATTCCGCTCAGTATCTTGGCAGAGATGTCATGGATGCGATTTGTAGTCGATACAACATACAACCAGATATTTTACTGGAATGGATACCAGCCCAGGAGTTGAAAAATGGTGATTAATCCTGCCACTATAGATCCTCTTGCTTTACCTTCACTACCACTTTGTGAGCGATCGCAGTTACCTACCACGCCCTGTATCTACTTTGCTGTCGATGCTCAAGGAGTAGTGCAATATATTGGCAGGGCTATAAATCTTAGAACAAGATGGCAAGCACATGGTAAAGGAGTAGAGCTTGGTGCTATTGTTGGGATTAGAATTGCATACTTACAAACTGATCTGAATTTACTGTCAGAAATTGAAGGAGCTTCAATTGCTTGGTTTCGACCTCCGCTTAATAATCTACTTCCAAGACAACCTTGCATAATTGCTGAAGGCACACAAATTCAAATCAGACTAAAACAATTAAGGGAATCGAGAGGCTTGCAACAGAATGAGCTAGTAAGGCTACTTGAGATGTGGTTAGCCAATGTTCAAAAAATCGAATATGGCAAAGCGAAATCAATACCTTTAGATACACTAGATAAGTTGTGCAAAATTTTACGATGCGAAGTACGTGAGTTACTTGTTCGCGTACCAGATGACGATGAAGGTAACTCAGAGTTACGTATAAGCAATACTCTTTCCGTAGAGAAAAACATTTCTGTAGATGAGCCTAAAGTTAAAAGCAATCAAAAAATCAAAAAATCCGTAAGTATAGTGTTCTCAATCGAGAAAAAGTCAGCATGAAGATTAAACAATAGTTGTTAGCCAATAATAAAATTAGGCATATCAATAGTTAGAATTGATAAGTTAGGATGTCAATAAAATTTATTGAGATAAGTTTCAGTTTGGAGAGAGAACACTAGATAAATCATAGAAGCTCAGAAATGTCCTAGTTAATATTGTTGTTCTATTTAAGTTCTGTAACGAAGCCATTTAATCAAAGTAGGCGAAAAGGTAAAAGAACATGAACAGGGATGAACAAGTTGATAAAGATGTCATTGTAACTGATGAGGACACAATTGAAGAAGATAGTGGTAGTGGAGGTTTGTACCCTTATGATCCAACAGAAGCGGATATAGATATTAGAGAAGATCCTCAAACAGTCTTTGAACTAATGAGAAAATATGATAATGGCAAACTTATTATTGACCCGGATTTTCAACGAAATGTAGTTTGGAAGCCAGAGCAAAAAAGTCAGTTCATAGAATCTGTGATACTTAACTTTCCCTTACCGCCCTGGTATGTTAATCAAACAACCGATGGTAAATACATTATTGTCGATGGTTTACAGCGAACTAGTACATTGCATGAATTTGTAAATGATAAGCTTATCTTAATAGGTTTAGAAGCTTTAACTAAATTAAATGGCTATAACTTTTCTGAATTAAAAGAACTACCAGGAGATTATCAAACCAGGATAGAAGATAAAAAATTAAACATATATATTATTAAACCATCTGTACCAGTTAAAGTGGTATATGACATTTTTAATAGAATTAATACTAAAGGCACAAAGTTAGAACGGCAAGAAGTTAGAAACTGTATATTCTCCGGTAAATCGACTAAGCTTCTTAAAGAACTATCAGAACAAGAGTATTTTAAAAAGGCTATTGATCATGGTATTTCACCAAAACGAATGAAGGATAGAGAGATAATTTTACGATATTTAGCATTTAAAATTTTTGATTATGAAAAAGATTATCAGGGGGATCTAAGCGATTTTGTTGAAAACGCTATGAAAAGAATTAATCTGATGTCTGATGAACGAATTAGTGAGTTAAAAGTAGATTTTGAGCGTGTAATGAAGAAAAGCTTTGAGTTTTTTGGCAATAAAAATTTCCGATTACCATCTGGAGAGAACAGGGGAAAAATAAATATAGCTATTTTTGAGTCAATATCTTATTTTTTCTCTATAAATGCTGATGAGTTTCTAGATAAAAATAAAGAACTAATAAAAATAAATTTTAACAAATTATTGGAAAGTGAAGAATATTTAGACTCTATTAAATATGCTACAAGTAGTAAAT
>CAXUOL010000123.1:0-12655 GCA_964252435.1 uncultured Nostoc sp. | reverse complement strand
ACTCTAATAAAAGCTTGTAACCTTTTTGACGCAGATATAATATTTGCGCCACTTCTACTGATTCGTAAGCGTCTTTCCATTGCCATGCACCAGACGCGGCAGTGCCTAGAAAGTAGCGATTCATCTGGGAAGAAACAGTTTTCGTAGAGAGAGGGCGATTATCTGTTAAAACTTTTGCAAGCTCTTGGGCAACATTAATAACTGACTGCCCATAATCGATTACTGTTTGCAAATCGAATAAAGAACCTTGAGTGAAAAGTTGCTGTACCATTGCATCACTCACAATATTATTTTTTCACTTTTGCTATGGCGAAGCCTTTCTCTTATTCATAAATGAGGCAATTACCAAGAAGGGGAAAAGGGGAATGGGAAAGGGGGAAAGGGCACATAATTTAGAACTTTTCCTCACAAGGTAGAAAGCCCCTGTCTTAATTGTGGAGAACAAAAAAGAAGATTTTTGAGACACGTAGTGCGAGAACTTAGCAGCGTCTTTATTTGGAACAAGAGCTTTTAAGTTATTGGTTCCCTTCCCCTTTCCCCTTTAACCTTCTTCATTAGCCTCATTTAAACCTTTGAACGTTCAGATATTTATTCTTCAATGATCAGCCGAGGCTTAAAAAGCGAATTAACCAGCTTTACGCGGTCTACCTGGCTTGCGCTTGCCTGAAGAATTTACATCAGCCTTTTTAGTTTTCGGTAACTTGTTGGCAGCATTGTTAGCTTTATTAGAACGACTAGTACGTTTTGGTTGTGGTGAAAGTTCTTTAACTGGAGGCAGTAATCTCAATGTAGGGAATGAGAGAATAACTGCTTCGTTACTGGTACGATGAACAGCTTCATCCTCTAACATCCAAGGATCTGGTAATTTTTCAAAAGTCATCGCTTCCGGTGTGATTACTTCTGATACTGATGGGATTGTAGGAGCGACTATATTTATATTGCTAACTGAAACCAGATTACTAGTATAAGCAGCCGATACAAATAGTCCATTAATGAACTGGAATATAATGAGAGTAACAAATGCCCAAAAGATGACTACGATTGCCAAGGTGAGTAGAGATTGCATATCCATGATTATTCTTCAACTAAGTATTTGTAATTTTCAATTGATTTACGCAAAGCGTCTTTGAGCCTTGTCCAAATGTGAAGCGAATTTGAACATATCCTCTCTTGAAGAGAGGACTTCACTCTAAGTTTAGCGTAGCGTATCTTTGATTTAATCTAACTAAGTTTCTTCATTACTTTAAAACTTAGTTACAAAATAAGACAAGTTTTAGTATTTACCTATTTGAAAATTTAAAGTATTATATCTATAAATATATTTAACAAATATGAATATTGGTTTAAGTCTATGATTAAGATTTAATCTATTAGTTAATTCTTAAAATAAAACATTTTAATCAAGCGAAAAAGAAAAGCATTCCTTACAATTATTTGAAAGTATGCCCAATCCAACTACCGACTTAGTTCGCTCTTACCTCAAAGAAATCGGACGCTACCCTCTGCTAACTCCTGAGCAAGAAATTACAAATGCTAGGCTTGTGCAGCAGATGATAGCGATTGAGCAGCAACGGCAAGCGATCTCACTTAAACTTAACCGAGAACCAACTGCAAGAGAATTAGCTACCTCACTTGGGCAAAGCGAAGCTGAAGTGGAGTTAATTCTTCATCAAGGGGAACGAGCAAAGCAGAAAATGGTGACTGCTAACCTACGGCTGGTGGTGGCGATCGCTAAAAAGTACCAGAACCGAAACTTAGAATTTCTTGATCTGATCCAGGAAGGTACACTCGGTTTATACCGTGGCGTTGAAAAGTTTGATCCAAACAAGGGCTACAAACTTTCAACTTATGCCTATTGGTGGGTTACTCAATCAATCACACGTGCGATTGCAGAACAATCACGAACTATTCGTTTGCCGATTCATATCAACGAAAAACTGAATAAAATCAAGAAAATACAACGGGAACTATCCCAGTCGTTGGGTCGAAAACCAACTGTAGTAGAAATTGCTGAAGAATTAAAGGTTAAACCAGAGCAGGTTCGAGAATATATTCAAGCAGACCGAAAGTTAGTTTCGCTAGAAATGCGAGTGGGCAACGAGCAAGATACGGAATTAAGTGAACTTTTAGCTGACGAAAATATTTCCCCTTTGGAAGAATTAAATTCTTCATTGATGCGCCAGAATATTAAAGAGTTACTAGCATCCTTAGCTCCAATACAACGAGAAGTACTAACTCTACGTTTCGGGCTAGAAAATGACCATCAACTGAGCTTAACTCAAATTGGAGAACGCCTTAACTTAAGTCGAGAACGAATTCGCCAGCTTGAACATAAAGCGCTCTCTATTCTTCGCTGTCAAAAAAGTGATATTAAAGAGTATATTAATTAGAATGATTTCCACCTCTACTATCATCACGGACGTAAAGGTAATATTTCCCCAGGGCAATTATCCTTGTTTTAATCATGAAGATGATGCTCTGGCTATACTATTAGTCAAAAACAAGAAACTATATTTATAAATAGCAACTTAAAAAACTAATCAATGTCCAGCAAAACTATTGAAGTCCGAGAGTACACTGTCAGAGCGCACAAGCGGGAAATTCACACTCGCGTTTTTAACTTCGTATGTAAGCAGTGTGAACAACCCACACAACGAGAAACTTTTGGTGTGCGACCGCTCTACTGTGAAACATGCCGCCCTCCTCAACCTCCCAAGCAATCGAAAGTAATCCCTATAGGCAAGAGGAAACCCAGAGCGATGAACTACAAGAGTGGCAAAGATATTGAAGGGTGAGTTGTTGTCTCAAGGTTTTGAGCGATGGCCAACAGAAAAAGCGGTTACGCCATCGCACGAAAGTGACTGAAGCAGCAGCTATGTGTAAGGTTACGGCAATTGCATCAAGTGGCCAGTCGTGAATCTTTTGTGAATTGGCTGTTGCAGGGATGGGAGACACAAACCCTGTCTGATGCAAAAGCCATAAGCAAGCGATTAGTAGCACGCTAGAGATACACTGTTAGTTCTAGATCGCTAACCCGAAAAATCTGTTGACTAACCTGATTTTCTGCATATTATTAATCAATTACTATTACTTATTTACAAGAGCTAAATAGCTTTAACCTCTCACTGATGGGTCAACCCTAAATGCAAAATCAGAACTTATCTTCACAGTGGCTCTCTCGTGCTGAAGGTAGCGCGATGGGAAAAGCCCTACGGGATCGAGTGCCGCGATCTAGCCATGAAGAGTGGAAACCTGCCCCCAATCGTCCTGGCTGTGTTGCGCTGCTGGAGGAATCCAACCAAGGAAGATTGCTGGAATTAGTACCGATTCGGTATGGACGAATGCTGGCATCTCCTTTTGCATTTCTGAGGGGGGCAGCCAATATCATGGCAGCCGATCTGAGCGAAACTCCCAAGACTGAAATCAAAGTACAGACTTGTGGAGACAGCCATTTGTCCAACTTTGGTGGATACGGTACACCAGAGAGAAATCTCGTCTTTGATGTCAATGACTTCGACGAAACCCTTTGGGCCCCTTGGGAATGGGATGTTAAGCGTTTAGCTGCAAGCATTGTGGTGGCAGGTAGATACCTCAAACTAAGAGACAAAATCAGTTGGGCAGCAGCGATGGCATCTGTGCAGTCCTACCGAGAACATATAAATGAGTACGCCCAAATGACTGCTCTGGAGGTATGGTATGCCCATATTGGGGTGGAATCGCTACTCACCTTTACTACTCACACTAAAGAACTAAATATTGTCAAAAGTGAAGTGAAAAAAGCAAGGGCGTTCAAGCCTGTCTTGGATCTGCACAAATTAACTGAAACGGTGAAAGGACAGCGCCGTTTTATTGACAATCCTCCTTATAATAAGTTACTGGCGGCTGGTGTGGGTAAAGGTGGAACTATTGCTCATAAAACTGGAGATATTGGATTTTTGGTTGGGGATGCAGGAATTATTAGTTTGCCAAATGGAAAGCATTACTTGGCAGGTATTTTTGTGATTAGACCCCATGATGATGAGCGAGGAAGGGAATTTGTACGCCAAGTTTCGCGGATAGTTTATCAGTATCTAGATCAACCAAAATTATCCCAGAAATATTAATTTCATTTTACTTAGGATTAATTGTACTTAAAGCTACACCTTGATAATAATGCCCTAAAATTTGCAGGTAGTTTACTCCTCTTTTAGCTAAATTGTATGCGCCCCATTGACTCATGCCTAAAGCATGACCAAAGCCAAGTCCTTGAAGAATAAAACTACCATCTGCTGCTTTGGTAAGGATAAAGTGGGTACTTTTAATTTTGAGTGCTGTACGTACTTTTTCGCCACGTAGTACAATAGTTGCTTTATCACCAATGATTTTTAAGGCTTTAACACTACCAAAAGGTGAGTAGGTTTGTGCAATCATATCTAAAACATTGCCGACACCAGAAACAAGAGCGCTAATTTCTTTTTGGGAGAAAGTTTTCACCCATTTACACTCGCTAACATTTTGATCGTAATCTTCAACAGCACGCAGGTAAGGCTCGTGGCTCCCCCAAACATCTTCAACATTTTCAGTATGTCCTCCAGAACAATCATGAAAAACTGAGAGAATAATACTGTCTTTATAAGTTAGTACCTGTTTATCAGTTGCATCGACGGCGGCATAAGTACTAGGAGTTTCATTGATTACTCCTTTATAATTTTGCCAGTGATCTGGACTATCACCTAAATCGTAAACAGGATTATTGCGCTGTTTTTCTCGCTCATAGAAAGCAAAAGTCCGGGCGGCAACTGCTTGTGCTTTCAAAGCTTCAGCAGGCCACTCAGTATCCATTTCGCCACCAACAACACTGTAGAGATACTCTTGGTCATCAACCCAGTTAACGGCGGTTAGTCCTTTATCTGTTGGCACAACAAGAGTTCTGCCTCGATACCAGTGTTCGCCAATGTAAACGAATCCCTTACCTATCGGCTCAATCCAAAATAAACCAGACTGCCATTTATCTAAAGCCACACCGCCTGGAACTGAAGAGGCATAAAATGAACTCATTGCTGGTAATTGTCCGAGAGTATGGCCAGCACTATCTTTAACCAACGCAGTTGTAGAACTGCCAACTGTTACCTGATTAACACCCCTCTCGATTGCTATTCGCAATATTATAGATGCTCCACTTGGGGTAGCTAAACTCATCCACAATAAGGCACTTACCCACCAATGACCTACTTTTATCTGTGTAAATAAAGCTTTTAATAACAATTGGCATTTCATGTAATGCATTTAAAAAGAGTTTTCAATTTCTATCCAATGTTATCCCTAATACCGTAGTTTGCGTATATTTGATGTACTCTTCTTGAGCAATCTCATATATTTTTTATCGAACAGAATTCAGGAGTCAGGAGTCAGAATGGACTAAACCTTAGCTATCCGCTAACAGAATGAGTTCTGTTAGCGGATAGCGCAGCGTAAAGCCAACTCTTAGAGAGGCTGCGCCAAGGACATGGCTTGTCTGCGACACGCTGTGCGTAGCTCGCTTCTCCGTAGGAGTACGCTTAGAGCGAGTCCGCGAACGTCTTAATTCAGAATAGCTGAATTCTTCTTCAATCCTCCCTTCAGATAAATCCGGTATCTGTAGCTCAATAGTAGGGTTAACATGAAATTTGACGCTCGGCTAAAAACAAACTATGCCCAAGACTTGGAACATCAAGATAGATAATTATTTTCAAGCCAACCCCAATTGCATCATCGCCACCGCCCATGTAGACAGCTTCCCGATAGACCTGCCGCTAGAACCGAACATTCGCGAACCGAACCGCAAAAGCGCGACCTACAGACAAATCTTCGACTCACTGACTACCGAACCCGAAAAATTCTTCTCTCGCCACAGTGGAATCGTTCTGTCAGCCAATAAAACTAAACCTGTCAAGAACAAAACTGAACTGGAGCTAGAAATTTTAGAAGCTAACGAGGGAGGTAGTGATGGCATTATCAACGGAGGGCATACAGTTTTAGCTTTTGAGCAAGCGAAAAATTACAAATATGACCTAACCGAAGCCAGAGTAAAAGTTACGATTCACATCGGACTGACTGAAGAATCAGCCAAAGATATAGCCCTAGCTTCAAATACTACAACGCCAGTAGATTCTCGCTCCAAAGTCAACGCTAGGGGTGATTACAAATTCATCAAGCAGTATTTAGCCCAGTTAGAACAGAAAGAAGATAGAAAATTCCGCATCGCCTATTACCAGAATCAAAGCGGCGCTCCCAGAAATGCCCAGTGTAATGTCACCCACTTGCTGAAGCTCCTTTACTGCCTCGACAGAAATAAATACAACCCCGACGGCAATAAACGAACCAAGCATCCAGCAGGGATGAGTCTTCCCTCTAACATCACAGACGCAGAAAGGGAAAGATTAACCGCCTTACTGCCTCTCTTGACTCATGCTCTGTGGATAGAGCAAAGACTCTACGAAATAATCCAAGACTATATCAGCAACCCCAGAAGAAAGGGTGCTAACGACCTAGCATCAATTGATATACGTAAAACTACATTGTTGCCGGACAGTAAGTACTCTTTTGGGTTTGGTGCGCCAACCGACTTAGCACTACCGATAATCGCATCATATCGGGTATTTCTAGACAAAGACTATAAATGGATTCTGCCGTTTAACGAATTCGCTGAAGATTTCCTCCAACACTTGTGGAATAACTACTTCCGCAAATATTTGGTGTCGGAGAAAACAGCAGGAAATACAGTCGGTACAAAAATCAGCCGCAACCAAGAGATTTGGGAAAGTTTGTATATCTCTGCACAAAGTTATCTTAATTCTTCCTTAGTGAAAATGGTCAACTCCAGTAAGTCAGAAGAATCTCAGGTGACACAAGGTACAAACAATCTTGGGAAAAGGAAAAAGGGGTGAACTCAACGCGACTACTGGAAATTAACTGTATCTCTGGCAACTCCATCTCTTCCCCAAGTTCCCCAAACTCACTTTTGCTCTGAAAGCTTGAGAGGTGGTAAGCGAACACTCAGGTTACGGGGGTAAACTTTGGTAAAGTACTGGACATTCGCTGTGGGCGATCGCTCTTTTCTAACAATGACAGCAGCCGCATCGCCTGTATGTGAGTTTTGCGTATAAAGTTATGTTAATGTGTGTGCGAGTCTGAAGTGCGTTTTCCTAAATGCGAATGCTATTAATAGCCAATACTATTTTTGAAATAGGAATTGGTTGCGTATTTTTCTTGTTTCCAACTTTGCTTACCCTGGATAGCCAACTGTCTATTTCTTTACTGCGGGTAATTGGATGCGGTGCTTTGTCTTTGGGGACTTTGAGTTTTTTAATGCTGGATTTGACTGATAAAAAAGAACTAAAACCGGGATTAATCGCTTTGTCTATTTTTCATAGTCTGGTAGCAATCGCCCAAATTTACAGTTTTGTTGGCAGCATGATTAATACACTTATAATCATTGTACATTCAGTATTTGCAGTGTTATTTATCAGTGTTTTATGGCAGCGAATTAGATAATTAAAAGCGCTTCAGTTGATAGTACATCCGTGTATAAACGAGCGCTATATGATAGTGAATGACTTGCCGCCTTGGGCTAAACTTCAAGCAAAGTTCCCTGATATGTATAGCAAGTAAGGAGATTTGTAACATTCGACTTTTAACATTCCTCTGAACCAGTAAAAGATTAGCCTATGAACTTAAGCATTCAACAGATCGTGCCAGAGGACGTTGCATTAATGGAAGCTCTATTAGCGACCTTTGGTGAGGCGTTCGATCAGGTGGAAACATATAGAAATCCCCCTAGCGCAGACTACCTGCGGCAACTGCTCGATAGTGACTACTTCATTGCGATCGCCGCATTGAAAGAAGGTGAAGTCGTTGGCGGTCTTACTGCATACGAGCTTAAAAAGTTCGAGCAGGAGCGCAGTGAGATTTATATCTATGATCTAGCTGTTGCCGCCGCACACCGACGGCAGGGAATCGCAACGGCATTAATTCAGAAGCTGAAGGAAGTAGCAGCAGCTTATGGAGCTTATGTCATTTTCGTCCAGGCGGATATCGGTGACGATCCAGCTATTAAACTTTATACAAAGCTGGGCAAGCGCGAAGACGTATTGCATTTTGATATAGCAGTTAATAGCGGCAATGACAATGCCTAACCTGATCTGGGTAGTGTTTTTTTGAGAAGAGCATACTAGAGAGCGGGTCAATTTTTTACCATTTTAAATATCACGGATGATAATCTGGGCAATTCTCGCTATCCCATCCATTCGGGTGTATTCCGCAGACTAGCACGTTGTCCCCATACTCAACTCCATGATAATTAGCGCAACCGATGCAAGCTATTGGTCGGCTAACTTCATCATCAAAATCAAAATCATCATCATCATCCTCCGATTCATCAACTCGAACTAAGGATGCATTACAGTTGGGGCAGGTTTGGATATCTTGCCCTTTACCTTCAACTAGACAAGTGAGCGATTGCCACGAAGTAACGGGCTGACCACTGTTGCTGATATAACTAGTGAGTGACGAAAAATAGGGTTAACTGCATTGGCATACGACCAACTCAGCATTGGTATGCGTCGAGTAGTGAGCTTCTAGATATTCTTGGGCAATTTTCCAATTCTGCTGCTTAGAAATACTTTGTGGCTCCCCTTTATAGTTTACCCCCCACAGTTTATCATCGTGGAAAATCCTAAGAGAAAATGATGTATAGTCATGAGCTAGATTTTCTAGTTCGCAATGACTTTTGGCATTTTTGTAATCAAAACTGCGATGCTCAACTATTAACTTATGCTCACGGGGATAGGTCTGGATTACCAGATACTCTCCTTCATAAAAGGGATTGTATTTGGTAGCAATTCGAGGGTTAAAGAATAAGAAATCCTGTTCAGTATCCATATCAATAAATTGTAATTTTTCATTTTTCAAACATAGCTGACAGGGCAAACGCGGATGTGTTTTGAAGATTTACTTTTTCCCAACGCTAGCCTCCGTGCCTCACTATAAGCAACAAATACAATACTTAAAGAAGCACTTAAATTTACTATGAATGCAGGCGGACGACCACTAGTTAACAATAGCATTACTAAAAACCCAATGCCGACTTGAGTTATTTGTTTAACTAATGAACTGAAGCGATTTCTGATATCAAAAATTTTCATTCATCCTCCTAACCCTGGAAAAAACTTACTCCAAACACTTTGCTTCTTTGACGCTGATTCTTCTAAGCCTAAAACATTCTCTAGCCCTTGCTGATTACTCTGAATCTCATGCATATTAAGAGAATGAATCGTCTGAGCTAACTCTGGATTGTCTTCTAACAATTCAGCTTCAAGCTCTAACTCCTGCTGCAAAAGTTGAGCATTTCGGCGCAAGAACATCTGCTGATTGTGTCGCCGTCTGATCAGGGATTCAGTCAGATGTAATTGCTCTTCAAAACTTAAATCATCGTATTCGCTGTTATACATGAGAATTCTTCTCCAATTAGCTTAAAACTTAATTTTTAGGAAAATTAACGACACTGTTCAACTAATTAAAAATGTTTGATTCCTCCATAAAGTAGCTGATATCCCAACCTCAATCTCGTAATAAATTCGTCAGTATTGCGATTACCCCAAACAGGATTACTAGGGCTTTTTATCCAGTTGATTGGACTATGACAAATCTCTTGATGACAAAGGTAGCACGTAGGAAATGTTGATACTCCAATAACGTCATTCCCATAGTAAGCGTGATGGATTTCTTCACTTTTGTTAGTCAGACAGACTACACAATAATTGTGAGTTTTTCGGTGAGCGATTGCTACTTGCTTTCTGTACTCTTTGGGATTACCATATCGAGCATTCCAGTTTAATTGTCTGGGTAGCCGAGATTTTCTAATAGTAATGTTACTCCCTTTTCGTTTAACTCTTGCCCTGTTAATTCGTGCCACTTTTGTTTGATTTCCTGAAAATGTGGTCTTCTCCCTAATTCTGTTGCCCATTTTCTAATTTCTTGATACCAGTCAACCTGCTGCTGTGAGGATTGCTGATTATTTTTAGAACTATTAACAGTGTCACCATTCGGTTTAGAATCCTGTTTTTGTTCCAGACCTTTGATATCAAATTCCGGGATTAGGGCAACAAAGGGATTAGACCGAGTGGGAATCAGCAAGGCATATCGAACTCCGGCTTTGTCTAACATTTCACAAGCCTGCCGCAAGATTTCAAGAATCTCCTTTTTAACGTTTACAAAGTCTTGGGGATGGTCAAGTATATAACTCGATGTTTGCCCCATCGCAATAAAGCAAACATTTTTCAAGGACGGGCGACTAAATCCAGTTTCTCCAGAGAGTGGAGACTGCCCCATAAATAAACCATGACCCTTTAACCCAGCAGTGAATTTGATGACATAGTTCCAAAAACCCTGCAAATCTTTGGCAGTATCAGCATCAACCATTCCTGGAAGTCCCTTGCCACCACCAAATACAGAGTCCACCTCATCTTGAGCAAGAAATAATTCGGGAACACCGTGACATTCACCACCAACAATTGATACTCTTGCTTTCTGTTTGTCAATTTGGTCTGTAGCAAAGATGACCCAATTTCTTAATTCTTTCATGCCGTCAAACTTACGGCTAAACTTGCACAGCCATCTGGTAACATCATCTTTTGGATCGCTGCCAATCACAATTGCCGGGCTTTGAGATTTTGCAGCGATTTTGTTGATAATCACGCCTGCCAGCGTGGACTTCCCAGATTGTGTGCCACCAGAAAGGTAAAAATGGTGATTACTGCGAAGAGTCATATTTTGATTAGATGCAGCATCACACAGTTCATCAATCCAAGCACCATCAATTCTGATGTACTCAGGATAATTAGCTGCTAGGGCTTGCAGAATTTTCATTGCACCCGGATTAATCACCGACTGCACCGATTCTTCATCGATGTCAGCAATATCGGGATTGGGAATACCAGTCGGTGAAGGTGATTGTTGTGCTGGCGGTTCTGGAAGTGTAACCAACCCTTGCAACTGATATTCAGCAATCCACCGGGGGCGCTCTTGCATTGGTAGCCGATTTACGTAATCAGCAACTCGGCGTTTGGCTGCGATCGCAGTGGTGACATAATCATAAACAGCCTCACCTTGTAAATGCTGCTTAAGTGCTTTGAGGTCAGCTTCTAGCAAAGACTGGTAAACTTTTTCCTTACTTTCGCTGATTTGGGCGGATACCCCAAATAAGCCAGCACTCACTGTTCCAGCACCAAGTAGCATCCCGGTTGTTATTCGGTCAGTATTTAAGAAAAAAGGAGCAGACAGGCATAATACTGCACTCGCTCCTAAAGAACATAAAATACTCCGTTCGGCATGAATGACGCTACTGGCAGTTAGACGTTGTAATTCAAATCCCATATATTCACTCTCGAAATTTTCAATTAACTTTGACCTGAAAAAGGGAAAGGGGAAAAGGGGAAGGGGAAAAGGGGAAGATTTTATTACTTTGGTGATTGATTTATAGATTGAATTTGATTAGATAACATTCGACTTAAATTTAAAGCTTGGTTATAAAGGTGTAAATAAGTTTGTTGCTCTAAATAACCAATTTCCAATGCGACTCTTAACAGACTCCGAACTTCTCCCGCAGATCCTTTTGCAATATTCAGAAAATTTACATATTCTTTTCGAGAATATCGCTCAAACCCTTCAGCAATATTTGTGGGTATTGAAACAGAAGCGCGTCTTAATTGGTCTTTTAAACCGAAATCTCTACTTAACTCACCTTCTTTAGTAATTAAGTAAATGCATTTAACTAACTCAATTCCTTTTTGCCACACTCTTAAATCTTCAAAACTCTCAACTTTCTTTCTCTCCATTTCTTTCCCCCTTTTCCCTTTTCCCTTTTCTCTTTTCCCCTAACATTACCTCACCCCCAAGGCAACACCAGCTGCAACTAAAGTCAAGAAGACAAACAGGAATATCACTCCAGGCATTAACCCAATGGTGAAAGTCTTGCGGTTGAAACCAAAACCTTTAATAACTAAACCGCCAAAGTTGAATAACCCCAGAACTATGCAGCAGATGGAAATTATGCCAATAAACCAAAGAATGTATCGACTAACGGGGCTGGCAACGGATAGATAACCCATAAACATAGAAAAGCCAACCCCAGACACTGCATATCCTATATGAGAGAGCTTGATTTGCATAACCTAGAACCTGAATGAGTCACCCACTTCATCAAATGCTTTCTCGTATCCTCCAAGTTGACGCTGCTGCTCCTGGGAACCGAAGGCATGACGGATCACCGCCTCCCCATGTAATCCCCTGGTTCGCTGCAAATCTTCCTCAATCTTCATGGCTTCTTGGGAATATGCCAATTGGTTTTTATACATCTCTGCCAAGGATTGCAACTGCTTGAGCCTGTGCCGGGAAAATTTAGTGTGCAACCACTTCTGTGCTTTTAGAGTGCCAGCCACTTCTGCTTCATCAAGAACCTGCTTTGCTGTAGTGTAAGCTGGCAATGTGTAGCGATCGCGGATTGATGAAGGTAAATTACCCTCAATTTGGGTAGCATCCCCAACTCTTAAATCCGTTGATACTACTCCATCACCTTTACTACCAAACCTGAGTTCGGGATAAGGAAAAGGACAGGTAGTAAGCTGAAAATAGCGTTAAA
>CAXUOL010000122.1:0-12720 GCA_964252435.1 uncultured Nostoc sp. | reverse complement strand
TTGCCCCTCCCCGCGAAGAAGATAAAAAAGACTCCTTTGCTTTAATTGGTTTTGGTGGTGGCGAACATATATGCATTGGAATAGAGTTTGCCAAGATGGAAATGAAGATTTTTTTGGCAACATTGCTGCAACGATATGATTGGAAAGTGACACCAGAATATGAATCTAACAACTATCATCAACCACCGTTTCAAGTTGAAGGAAAATTACAGGCGCAAGTCGCGTCGCTTTGCTCCGAATTCAAAATTCAAAATTCAAAATTCAAAATTAATAATCACTATAAATAAATTTAGTTGCTCTGTATCATAAGTCTGTTTCGGTCAGCAACCTCGAACTGAGAAACTAAACTCAACATCAGCCTGTATCTATTGCTAACTCACTCACTAAGTTTTTTATTTTTAAGCACAAATTGCTCCAGATCGTGATATTGCCCTTTGAAGAAGCCATACTGTTTCAGTACACCCTGACTGTGAAAACCTAACTTTTCTAGCAACTTTTTAGAAGCGATATTTTCCAGCATGACTTGGGCAACAAAGAAACGCAAACCCATTTTCTGAAATCCAAATTGCAAGATAGTATGCAGTGCCTCAGTCATGATGCCTTGTCTCCAAAAAGTACTGGCAAGCTCATAACCGACTTCGGCTGAGTGTTCTTGTGGGTTCCATGTAAACCCACAAGAACCAATCAAAACGTTGTCTTGCTTACGGGCAATTCCCCAGCGAATTGCATCTCCTCGCTCAAATCGCTTGGTTCTACGTTCAATGACTCCGATCGCTTCTTTAATAGAAGTAAAAGTATCAAGATTGTGAAACTGAGTCACGCTCGGATCGGAGAATACAGCAAAGGTAGCTTCAGCATCCTGCAACGTTGTCTCACGAAGAAGGAGCCTTTCTGTTTCTAATTGAGGAAAGGAAGATAGTAAGAAATCGTTGCTCATAGTTGCGACAGATGATCTGGGATTAGAGCTAACTTAGCGATCGCTACAGTGACAATATAATTCAAAAGGCTCAAAGCTGAATAGTCTTCACCGACTGGTTAAATAACAAATCTCGTAACTTATCTGGATCGAGCGCTTCAGTTTTGAATGCTTCTGCTTTTTCGTAGGCGCGAATTGTTGCTGGACGTGCTTTAATTGTCTCAAACCAGCGTTTGAGGTGAGGAAAATCCTCTAGGTTTTGACTTTGGAGTTCATGGGGCACTATCCAGGGATAAGCAGCAATATCAGCAATGGAATAATCACCAGCTATGAATTCCTTATCTGCTAGTTGCTTATTCAGTACTGCATATAGGCGTCCCGTCTCATTCACGTAGCGGTTAATGGCATATTCAATCTTTTCGGGAGCATAAGCACTAAAGTGATGATTTTGTCCCGCCATCGGTCCCAGCCCTGCCATTTGCCAGAACAACCATTCTAAAACTTGAGTGCGATTACGTAAATCTTGAGGGATTAATTTCCCAGTCTTTTCTGCCAAATATAGCAAAATTGCACCAGACTCAAATACCGAAATTGGCGCACCTCCATCTGCTGGCTCGTGGTCAACGATCGCAGGCATACGATTGTTAGGAGATATCTTCAGAAATTCCGGCTTAAATTGATCCCCAGCCCCAATATTCACAGGAATTATCGTGTATGGTAAGCCGACTTCTTCCAAGAAAATTGTGATTTTATGACCGTTTGGAGTTGCCCAATAGTAAAGTTCAATCATGGTTTTTTTCCTAAAATTGTACGATTGCTTTCTAAGTTAATAGTGTGTTACAGACATCCCTTAATTACGAATTACGAATTACGAACTTGTGCCGAGCGAAGTCGAGGTATTACGAATTAGATTGCGGTGATTTTGCGATCGCAGCCCAAACTCTATGGTGAACCTGAAGAATTGGTGTAGGATATTGTGTTTCGAGCAATGTTGCCAATTCCTGGTCAAATACTTCTACTTTTTCTAGTGTCAAGCTGGCTCCCACACCAGCACTCGCCCGAATTCGTCCCCGCCAGTCTTCGTGTGTATAAGACACAAATACATCGTAAGAAAATGTGCGGATTTCTCGAAAACCTCCTTCACCAATATCTTGTAACCACTGGGGATACAATCCGTTACCGCCGTCTAGATTCCATGCGGGATTATGAGCTTTGATTAGTTGTTCTGTTGCTTCAACTACATTACCTTTTAAGGGTATCCAATCAAAATGTGCGATCGCAAGCAAGCCATTTCTTCTCAATATCCGAGTAATTTCCTCGACAGCACGCGCAGGGTCAAACCAATGCCAACACTGTCCTGCTGTCACCACATCCGCACTAGCATCTGGTAACTCGGTATTCTCGGCAGTTGCGACTCGATAATCTACTTTCAGTTGAACAGATTCGCTTAACAGTCTCGCTTGTTCTAAAAGTGAGGCTGATGGATCTATGCCAATTACATAAGCACCTCTATCGGCAAAGCCCCGCGCTAGTGTTCCTGTTCCTGTGCCGAGGTCAACAATATTCTGCCCTGGTAAACCTATACCATATTCAGACAGTTTATTAAATAATGAACTGGGAAAGCCAGCGCGGTGTTTTGCATAATCAGTAGCAGTTGCACCAAAATCAATTTTCATACCTGCAAAACTATTTTTGTAACAATTGTTTAGGCTAGAAGTTCTCTACCCAGGGACGTAGTTCTACTTCATAAGTCCAAGCACTGCGGGGTTGGCGGAGAATGCTGAGATAAGTTTGAGCGATCGCATTCGGGTCAAGAGTACTATCAGGATTATCTACTGGATCTTGGCGGTCTGCGGAGCGAATTGCACCATCAATCACGAAATGCGCCACATGGATATTCTTTGGTGCTAATTCTCTAGCAATACTCTGAGCCAAACCGCGTAGTGCAAATTTACCCATTGCAAAGGGAGCAGACAGAGGATAACCCTTAACACTGGCTGAGGCTCCAGTAAAAAATATAGCACCGCCACCAAGTTGCAAAAACCTTTTGGTAGCAGCTTGGGCCACAAGAAAGCCACCATAAGCAGTGACATCTAGGGTTTTTGCCACTTCATGAGGGTCTAGATCGACAAGAGACCCCCGCACCCGGAAACTAGGATTGTAAATGACAATATTCGGGGAACCGACTTTACGATCAATATCAATAAATAACTGTTCTACTTCATCTGGCTTTGAGGCATCAGCTGCGAAACTAACCGCCCCAATTTCACTGCTCAATTGAGTAAGTTTTTCAATTTGGCGAGCCGCTAAAGCTATGGTAAATCCTTCTTTGGCAAATAAGCGAGCTAAAGAAGCGCTCAGTCCATTACCTGCACCGACAATTAAAGCTGTTGTTGCCATAAATTCAATTCTCCTTATCCTACAAAATTTTAGTTCCCCTTCTCCCTACAAACAGATTCATTCACAGCAATTTATCTGGTGTAATTGGCAGATCGCGAATTCGCTTACCTGTGGCATGATAAACTGCATTAGATACGGCAGCAGCTACCCCAACAATCGGAAGTTCCCCCAAGCTTTTGGTTCCTAGTGCATTCACATAAGGATCGTGTTTTTCAATAAATTGCACTTCCATATTGGGGATATCTGCATGAACCGGAATCAGGTAATCGGAAAGGTTAGCACCAACTATTCTGCCCTGATTAGCATCCATTACAGTTTTTTCCATCAGTGCCATACCAATTCCCCAGGTAATCCCGCCGATAACTTGACTCCGCGCTGTCTTGAAGTTGAGAATTCGCCCTGCATCATAAACGCCTACGCAACGTCTAACTTTGATTTCTCCTAACAATTCATCAACTGCAACTTCGACAAATATCGCCCCAAATGAGTGTTTGGCGTATTGTTTGCTCTCTGGGTTGAGTGAGGATTCTTCTGTAAATTCTAAACTTTCTAATCCATGACGGCGGAGAATATCGGTGTAGCTGTCTCGCTTCGATGGGTCTTGTTTTAAGAATATTTCCCCTGACTCAACGGTAATATCTTCTGCTTGCGAGTCATAAAGCAGAGAATTTGCATCTGCGATCGCCATTTTAATTATCTTATCCCGTGCGGCGATCGCTGCTTTATGCACCGCCGGGGAAACACTCGCAACTGTAATTGAGTTCCCTGTAATCGGGGCTTTAGGAAGATTAGTATCACCTAATTCAAACTGCACTGGTAAGCCTAATACTTCAGCAGCTACCTGCGTCATCACTGTATAAGTACCAGTACCGATATCTTGAGTACCACTTTGTACTTTTACTTCTCCAGTGGCAAAAATTTCTACTTTAACTGATGCAGTTCTAGCATTGGTGGGAAATGTCGCACTTGCCATTCCCCAACCAATCAGGAAATGACGATCTCGTATGGAACGGGGAACTGGATTGCGTTGTGGCCACCCAAAAATTTCTGCCCCTTTTTGATAACATTCTTTCAGAGATTTACTTGACCAAGGTAATCCGGTGTGCGGATCGATATCTGCATGATTTCTCAGTCTTAGTTCAATTGGGTCAATATTTAAGGTGTATGCCAGTTCATCCATTGCTGTTTCTAAGGCAAACATTCCCGGTGCTTCTCCTGGGCCACGCATAAAGGTTGGTGTACCGGCGTTGATGCGTCCCAAACGGTATTTAATTTTCAAATTGGCACAGGTGTACATCATCGTTGTTGCTGCACCCACAGGTTCGGTAAAGTCATCAAACAGGGAAGTTAAGGATGTCCCAATTTGCTCGATGACGGTTAGTTTGCCTTCCTTGGTTGCACCTAACGTTAGCTGTTGCTGAGTTTGGGATCTATGTCCGCAAGCAGTGTACATTTGCGATCGCGTTAGCACTACTTTTACTGGGCGTTTTACTTGCCGAGCTGCGATCGCTGCTAAAATCGTATGCGATCGCAGCAGCGCTTTACAACCAAATCCACCGCCTAAATATTTAGAGATGACGCGGACATTTTCTTCGGGAATATTCAGAATAGAAGCAATTCGGCTTTGGGTTCCAGAAACGCCTTGAGTAGTTTCATACAATGTCAAATTATCCCCTGACCAGATTGCGATCGTTGCAGAAGGTTCTAGGGGATTATGATGTTCTATTGGTGTGGTATAAACTTGCTCTAATAAGACATCTGCCTCTACTTTCCCCGATTCAACATCCCCTCTAGTGATTTTAGCTGGCATCATGCCAAAAAATATCGATTCGGGTTCAAATATCTCTGTACGTGCCATTGTGACTGTTGGAATGGCTTCTTCGTAGATAATTTTTATCCTAGAGGCAGCAGTTTCGGCTTGTTCTAAAGTTTGGGCAATTACAATCCCCAGATGTTGACCATCGTAGTAAATGTTATGGTCTTTTTCGGTTGACTGGGGTTGTTGAGGGCCAAAGAAGGGTATTTTTACCAGAGATGGGGTTTGTTGGTAAGTAACAACATCTAGCACACCAGGGGCGACTGCGGCTGCGGATGCGTCTATTTGGATAATTTTACCGCAAGCGATCGCGCTTTGAAAAATCACTCCATAAGTTAAATTCTCTATTGGCACATCGGCGGTGTAAGGTGCTTTTCCCGTTACTTTCAGTCTGCCATCAACGCGATCAAGTGGTTTCCCAATAATTTTATTCATATCAATTTGTCCCCCTTGTCTCCCTTGTCCCCTTCCGCCACAACTGAGAGTGCGCGTACCAAAGCGCGTTTGACTAACTCAATTTTGAATTCATTGTGTGTTTGCGGTTTTGCTTCTTTGACAGCTGCTGCGGCTGCGGCTATAAAGATATCTTCGTTAATTGCTTTCCCTTTGAGAAATTCCTCAGCATCCCTTGCACGCCAAGGTTTGGGTGCTACTCCGCCAAAAGCGATGCGTGCTGATTTGATCGTGCCTTCTTCTATATCTAAAGCAGCAGCTACAGAAACGAGAGCAAATTCGTAAGAGGCTCGATCCCTTACTTTTAAATAATGGGATTTATATGCAAAATCTGGAACTTCAATGGCAACAATTAATTCTCCAGGCTGTAATAGAGTTTCTTTTGCTGGTGTCTCGCCTGGTAAGAGATAAAAATCATGAATTGAAATTCGCCGTGATTGTTCTACCCCTTGGATGCAAATCACTGCATCTAATGCCGTCAAAGCTACAGCTAAATCGGAAGGATGAACGGCAATGCAATGTTCGCTAGCTCCGAAAATGGAATGCATTCGATTGTAACCTGTAATTGCCGAACAACCTATACCGGGAGTGCGTTTATTACAAGGAAAAACCGGATCGCGAAAATAACCACAGCGGACTCGTTGCAGTAAATTTCCGCCTACTGTTGCCATATTTCGCAGTTGCGGTGAAGCGCTTTGTAATAAAGCTTGGCTAATTACGGGATAACATTCCTGAATTTGGGGATGAAAAGCCACATCGCTCATTCGAGAAATAGCACCAATGCGGATTCCCTGAGGTTGAGATTCAATATCTGCTAAAGGCAAACTATTAATATCAATTAATATATTCGCTGTTTGGACTCCATCTTTCATTAATCCTAGTAAATCTGTGCCACCAGCAATAAATGCAGCAGTTTTGTCTTGCTCAACTGTGGCGATCGCCACGTCTTCTGAGGTAACTTTAGCATAACTAAATGGCTGCATCTTCTATTTCCTCTAGCACATCTCGAATCGCTGCAATAATATTTGGATATGCTCCACAACGGCAAAGGTTTCCACTCATTTTTTCTCTAATTTCTGCTTCGGATTTTGGTAATTCTTCTAATATCATCCCTACGGCTGAGACAATTTGACCTGATGTACAGTAACCACATTGAAAAGCATCATGGGTAATAAAGGCTGTTTGCATGGGATGGAGTTTAGCATCTTGTGCTAATCCCTCAATTGTGGTAATTTCAGTACCGATGTGCATGATTGCCAAAGTCATACAAGAGTTAATTCGCCGATTATTAACTAATACAGTACATGCACCACATTCACCGCGATCGCAAGCTTTTTTAGTGCCCATTAGACCCAGCTTTTCTCGAAGTGCATCTAGTAATGTCACACGAGGTTCTATCTTCAGGGAGTAAGATATATTATTAACATTCAGTGATAATTCTACTTCCTCTGAACCGAATATTTTCGTTTCTTGGGTAAATGAGTCTGAAGTTATTAGAGCTAAGGAATTTTCTTTCATGTCTCATGTAGATAATAATTACATCATTTACTATAGTAACGAGAAAAAGTCTGCGGTTCTTCTAGCTAGACTTCCTGAGATTTATAATCAAGAGTGAATTCTGACTTAATAATATGAACGCAAATCTCACTCAGAAATTATCCCAACCCATAGTAGAGAAAGTTGCGATTGTCGGTGCTGGCCCAGGCGGTTTGGCTGCTGCGATCGCACTGAGAAGCCAAGGGATAGAGGTTCAAGTATACGAAAAAGCCCAAGAATTTCGTCCGGCGGGAACTGGACTAGGACTAGCTCCGAATGGTTTGAATTCTCTAGATGCGATGCCTGCGGCGGGCTGCGCCAACGCACCGGGAATTGTCGAAACTCTCAAAAGTTCAGGATGCGAGGTTCACCACACGGTTTTAAAGAATATTCAGTCTGAGACAATCCGAACTAACGCAACTAAATATTTAGAACAATACGGACAACCGTTGTTAACTATTTGGTGGTATCGTCTACAGCAAGTTTTAGCATCGAGATTGCCATCTGAAATCATTCATCTCAATCATCGCTGCATCGGCTTTGAGCAAGATGCAAACGGTGTGGAAATTCATTTTGATGGCGAAAAATCAGTAAATGCAGATTTGCTGATTGGAGCTGATGGCGTTAACTCTGTGATCAGAGAAACTTTATTTGGCGAGGGTAAGCCTAATTATATCGGTAGTATGTGTTGGCGTGCCGTCATTAAGTATCGCCATGAGCTATTTAATGACTATCAACTAGTTTTTGTTAAAGGCAATCAACAGTTTATGTACCTTCTGAATATGGGCGGCGGCTATACCAGTTGGATTAGTCGGAAGTTTTCGCCTGAATACTCCCTTTCCCACAGCGCTGATGAAGTGAAATCTCGTATTCTCCATGAATTAGCCGACTGGGATAAATCCTTCCGGGTGGTGGTAGAAGCGACACCAGCCGAAGAAATTTGGGAAGGGCCAATTTGCGTAGGCGTAGCCCGCCGTAGGCATCGCCCACCGTTAGCTCTATGGAGTCAAGGCAGAGTGACTCTCTTAGGCGATGCCGCTCATCCAATGGCACCTGCAATGGGACAGGGAGCTAATACCACTTTTGAAGATGCATACCAACTACGAGAGTGTTTTTCTGATTCAGCTAATCTGCAAGAAGCTCTGACTAGCTACGAACAGTGTCGCATCGAGCGGACAAAACTCATTCAAGCTCGTAGTGCCTTGGGTGAAATGCGGTACTATGACATTAACACCGTGGCATCTACTGGACAGACGCAAGAGCGCCAAATGAGTCTTAATGATGATTTTCACAAATGGGTGTATAACTTTAAGCCATCTGTAAAAAGTTAAATTTTAGTGTGGTACTTAGTAAAGTTACTTTTATCACAACTAGCGCATAAGCGCATAAATTTACAGCAAGCGCTAATCTTATCGAGTAATTTGAGTTTATCAAAAGTAACTGTTTTTAGTCAAGCCCTCAAACACAACAAATTCGTTAAATAATTGAGAATTACTCGCACAAAATCAACATAACTTCATCTAATTGTTAATTTTTATGAGAAGCTAATGGCGATCCAATACAGCTCAGATAAACTCAAAACCCAGATGTAGAGAAGCGATTTATCGCGTCTTGAAAGACCAATTATCTACACCAATAACCATTAACCCAAGCATATTAGATCGCAATACAGTTCAGTTAAGAAAAATTGTAGGTTGGGTTAAGCAAAGCGCAACCCAACAAAGTCCTGCAAATGTTGGGTTATCTTTCCCTTCGGGACGCTTCTCTACGAGAGGCTTCTCTTTCAGAGACGCTAACGCGAACGCCAACGCCAACGGGGATCTTGCTACGTTCCTCAACCCAACCTGCGTAGTTTAAGGTTTTTGGAGCTAACCCAAGCGTATTGTATTAGATCGCTATTAGCTTTTTGGGGTAAAGTGAAGTATTAAATCTCGCTTTGGAGTTGCTAATTTACCCTATTTTTGGTCGATATTGAGCGCAAGTAATCAGTTTAGCGTCTAGTTTTAAGTTCCTGAAAATTCTCAATTGTCAAAAATATTTCTTCATCAGCTATTTGACTATTGTAATCGATATTAATTTTAGTTGGATAGCCAAGTTTAGCATTGTATTCTACATCCAGATTGGATGCCTTACGGTTGATAGCATCTTGAATCACATTAAAGAGTTTGGGAATTGTGTCGTATTTTTGAAAGAATTGCGGATTAACTGGTTTACCAGTAGCTACAGAAGTGATTGAAGTTGTTTGACCATTACGTACTCGAATAACTACTGGGCCTCTAGCATCTGGTATGCAGAAGCAACTGTTGCTAACCGTAATGCGATAGTTATAAATATTTGCCTGCTCCCACAAACGCTTATTAAATCTCAATCGTCTTGAATTCAAGTTATTATTCGTTTGTGTTTGATATTCTGCTTTCTCGGCGGTAGTTTCGGATATAGCTGGTAGGTTCAGACCTAGAGATAGCAATAGTGTTGCACTGATAATGATAGGTAAACGCATATTAATCGATTTCTTAGTTGTACAAACTCTAACTATTATTATACTACAGAAAGTTTCAACTTTTTTAGGAGAGGCTGTTTAAAGAAACTTTATCTTTTAATGAATTTTTTTTGTAGATAAATAAACCTGTATTTTGAAGAATACCCATCCATAATCCAACTTTCAAGGCATAAATTAGTAACTTTGCTGAAATATTTTTGATCTGCCCAAATTGCCTCTTTTTCCAAAGCGATGCCTACTGCTGGCTACGCCTACGCAGCAATTCTTAAATCTTTCGTATTTATCTGGATTGAACTAATGAAAAAACAAGGACAACAAGAGACTTTCAAGCCTGTACAGTATAAATTACAATAGTTTGCAAGTAATTTAGGTACAAAATGCAGAACTCACGCATCAGATATAAAGCAATACAGTTCAGAATGAGCAACAAAAACTAGATGTAGAGACGCGATTTATCGCATCTTAAAAGACCAATTATCTACACTAATAACCCTTAACCCTGCCTCTGTAACCTCATACTTCATGCAAAAGAAAACTGCTGTATAATCCTCCCCGGACTTGAAGTATGAGGAGGATTCAATTATCCCAAATTAGCAACGTTGATGATTGCTAATTAAGATTTAGCTGTAAGCTTGCAGACATGCCTTAGCTTCTCTATGGATTTTGAGAGATGTGTGATTACGCAACGATCTCAAAGTTTGTTGCTGATAATAATGGTGGGGCTGTGAATTGATTGTTATCGTTATCAATGTTGGCAAACAGACTACCTGTCCCAAAGCCTGGTGATGTCAAATTTTGGTTGAAGAACAAGTTGCCAGTTCCAAGACTATAAGTAATGAGTCCAGAGCTAGTTGCAGCTGCTGCATCATTAGCTACTATCCTAATTTGGAACAGATTATTGAGTCCGGCAAAAGTTGTCTTATCGAGGACAATTTTATCGCTAAAGTTGCTGAAGTCAGTAATTTTATCTACACCGAGATCGGCACTATTGTACCCAGCACCTGAGTTGAATACAAAGCGATCGCTACCAGCACCACCAGTTAGGATGTCATTACCTTTACCACCTCGTAATATATCGTTACCAGCATCTCCATAGAGATTATCATTGCCAGCACCACCATAGAGAATGTCATTACCCTCACCACCGAAGGCTCTCAACGGTGTCGCTGTACCGCTACCATCCAGGAAGTCATTGCCAGCCCCACCTGTAAACCATACCGCATTTACAGAAGTTGCTGACAGGTTATTGACATCGAGGATGTCATCACCACCCCCACCATTGATTTCAAACCTCTCTGCACTGTCTACAGTCAGAGTGAAGGGAACCAAGTTCAGCCGATCAAAGATTGCTCTGCCTTGAGCATCTTGTTGCAGGCGGAAGTTGTCTCCTACACCCGCGCCGTTGACCTCAACCACGTCATAGCCAGCATTACCACTGATTCTGTCGCTACCATCACCATTGTTCCAGATCAGGCGATCGTTGCCGTATCCACCAGTGAAGGTGTCGTTGCCACGATTTCCAACTATGGTATCGTTTCCATCCCCACCAGCTAGATAGTCGATACCATCGCCACCTCGTAACAGATCGTTACCAGTATCACCATAGAGGTTGTCATTGCCAGTACCACCTGTCAGGCTGTCGTTACCCTCACCACCAAAGGCTCTCAACGGTGTCGCTGTACCACTACCATCCAGGAAGTCATTGCCAGCCCCGCCTGTGAACCATACCGCATTTACAGAAGTTGCTGACAGGTTGTTGACATCAAGGATGTCATCACCTCCACCACCATTAATTTCAAACCTTTCTGCACTGTCTACAGTCAGAGTGAAGGGAACCAAGTTCAGCCGATCAAAGATTGCTCTGCCTTGAGCATCTTGTTGCAGGCGGAAGTTGTCTCCTACACCCGCGCCGTTGACCTCAACCACGTCATAGCCAGCATTACCACTGATTCTGTCGCTACCATCACCATTGTTCCAGATCAGGCGATCGTTGCCGTATCCACCAGTGAAGGTGTCGTTTCCACGATTTCCAAGTATAGTATCGTTCCCGTCCCCACCAGATAGATAGTCGATACCATCGCCACCTTGTAACAGGTCGTTACCAGCATTTCCATAAAGGCTATCATTTCCACCCAAACCATTGAAGTTATCAGAAGCGGCATTACTAATACCTACATCTGCTCCATTAGTCGGGCCTGGCCCTGGAATCCAAGTTACTGCCATGATTAATACTCCTAATTCTTAATTTATCTAAGTGAACAATGAGTTACTAATACTTCATTTTTAATAAAAGTAGAGAAGTACTAGTTTCTGTCTACTAACTACAAAACTTATAGTTTTTAGCTGCTAAGTATTAATCAGAGATATGTTCTTCTTTTATGCAAAAGATTGGTTTTTGTAAAATTTCTTCACTATGAGTTTTAGAGACAGACCTGACTGTATTCTGACTTTTATCCTCATCTTAAAAAGAAAGAATAGCTCGTGAATGCCTTTTGCAAGCTAGCTTTTGACTGATTGAACTATTTTCGTAAAAATTCAAACAAATGTAAGTAGCTTTGAAGAAATGACATATTAAATACTAAGCCGTATTCGTATTGTGACTTTACTGACAACTGCTTAATTCGTTGACTAGTATTAATAAGTGAGTATTGATCTGTAAAATAGGGTGAGTTCTTATTCAAAGTACTTATAAGTACTAGTGACTTAAAAGCACCTAATAAAAATTAATTTATTTAGTTATTAACTCAGGGTTTTTGCTAAATTTGGAGCATTTATTTTTGCATTTACTCTCAAACAAGTATTTATCTAATAGACCTCTTGCATAAGTCGAATAGACCCCCCTTAATCCCCCCTTATAAAGGCTACCGTGTATACACAAGTCAAATTACCCCCCTTAATCCCCCTTATAAAGGGGGGAAACAGGAATCTAGTTTCCTCCCCTTTATAAGGGGAGGGTTAGGGTGGGGTAAAACCCTGGTTAATCAGCTATTTCAGACTTGTATATACAGCGTACCCTTGATAAGGGGGGCGTTTGCTTTACTCAAAAATAACAAATGAGTACGCCGAAATAACAAATGAGTACGCCGAAATAACAAATGA
>CAXUOL010000121.1:0-12748 GCA_964252435.1 uncultured Nostoc sp. | reverse complement strand
GAGGGGACCCCACCTTCCCCTTCTTTATAAAAGCCATATAAGTATTTCCTTTATCAATTGATTGGGAATAACTGGCGATCGCAAAAACCATTAGTATAAAAAATAACTTATTTAGACCGAATACCATAACCAGGCGTTGCGGAATTAAAATATGAAATCCCCAAATAAATATCTCAAACTCTTACTCTCTGCACCTTTACGACCACTATTCGCGTTTCGCTTCTCCCAAGGGGAGAAGTTTCGAGCAGCAGATTCCGCCACTCGAATTTTTTTATCTGCAAGACTAATTCATCTCTTCACCCAGCAATCCCAAAAACTAAATCGCCATCGATTAATTAAAGTATTATTTTTGGCAAGTCTCGTAATTTGTTTATTGTTTGGACAAGTTGTATCTGCACAAACTCTAAATGTCACTGCACTAGTTGAACAAGGAATTAAAGACTATAATGCCGGAAATTTTGTTAATGCGATAAAAAATTGGCAAGAGGCATTAAATCAGGATAAAAATAATCCGTCAGTTACGGCGGTTGTGAATGAAAATTTGGCGCGCGCTTACCAACAAATAGGAGAAAGCAAAGCAGCAATTACATCCCTATCGACAGCAATTAATGACTATAATACGGTGAATAATATCCAGCAAGTCGGACGTATGAAGTCAGAACTTGCCCAAGTTTACAGCAATTTGGGACAACCTCGTAAAGCGATCGCACTTTTGTGTGGCAAACTAGTAGATAAGTCGAAAAGTTCCGAAAATCAACCAACTCAGGAAGAAAAATGTACTCCAGAAAGTGCTGAACAAATCGCCACCAAATACAATGACAAACGCGGTCATATTGCAGCTTTGGGTATTCTCGGTGAAGCATATCGCTTAATCGGAAGTTACGACCAAGCAATTAAGTATTTAGACACAGCGCAACAAGTTAGTCCAGAATCTAAATTTTTGGTGTTTAATAGTTTGGGTAATGCTTACAAAAGTCGCGGTCAATTGCGAGAGTTACAAGCCGATTCGGCAAAGAAGGCTGGTATTTTTAGTAGAGAAAAAGAATTTGCTCAAAATTCACAAAAAGACTACGATAAAGCTTATCAATATTTTCAAGATAGTATAAAACTTGCCCGCAACGAAAAACAACCTTTAGCAGAGATGCGGGGATTATTAAATTTTATTCAGTTGGCTTCCCAGACAAATAAGAGCAAATTTATTAATGATGAGGAGTTTAACAAAGCCCTTAAGGATGCTTTAAAAGTTCTCGAAACTTTACCCGATTCCGCCACAAAAGTCTATGGCGCAATTGATTTAGCATACTTGCAGCGCGATGCTAAAGGAACTTCACCCTTTACCTACTGTCCAACTCAGCTGGTTTTATCTGGAGACAACGAAGCATTAAATTTGCTCGAAAACTCAGTATTAACAAGTAAAAAATTACAAGATAATCGTCTCATTTCTTATGCTAATGGTGCTTTGGGGCATTTCTGGGAATGTAACCCAGATAATGAAAAAGCATTAAATAATCAAAAAACATTAAATAATCAAAAAGCATTAAAGTATACCCAAGCTGCTCTCATCGCAGCAGACAGCAAGTTGAGTGCAAAAGATAGCTTGTATTTGTGGGAGTGGCAAGCCGGACGGATTTTAGATGAACAGAAGCGAAAAGAAGAAGCGATCGCATCTTATCAGCGAGCGTTTGATACCTTAGAAGATATCCGCCAGGATATTTTGACTGCCGAACGAGATGTACAGTTTGACTTCCGCGATGTCGTTCGGCCATTATACCGGACATTGGCACAGTCGCGGCTCGATTTGCTAGGAGTTGGGGCAATTGCAGACGAAGGACGTGCGAAGGAACTATCGAAAGTAGTTAACACCATCGATGCTCTGAAACTCTCAGAATTACAGAATTATTTTGGCAATGATTGCATTTTGAGTGGGTTGAATCCCAAACAGGTGGGCGAACTCCTTGAAGATAATAGTGTAGCTTTTAAGAAGACTGGGTTTTTGAGTTCAATAATTTTAGATGGCAAAACCGGGATATTATTGCAGTTACCCAATCAAGCAACTAAATTTAAGTGGATTGAAGACCCTAATCAACAAGGTGAGAAAATAGTTAGCAGCGAAACCCTACAGAAAAAAATTGCCGAGTTTCGCACCGGACTAGTTAAAAGAGAAGAAATTAACTACGATACAACAATTGCATCACAGCTTTATGATTGGATGATTCGCCCCTTTGCGGAAGATATCAAACCGGAGAAAGTCAAAACTTTAGTATTTATTCAGGATGGCTTCTTGCGTAGCGTTCCAATGGCAGCACTTTATGACAGCAAACTCAACAAATATTTAGTCGAAACTTATGCAGTTGCGACAACTCCCAGTTTACGACTTACTACACCTAAACTACGCGATCGCAGTACGCAAAAAGCGTTAATTTTGGGTTTGACAAAAGAAGCCACCATCGACGGCAAGACTTTTGAACAGCTTTTTGCAGTTCCCGATGAAGTCAGTGCAGTTGAAAGTATATTCCCCAATCATACCCCCCTGATCGACGATAATTTTCTCGCCGAAAGTTTTCAGCAAACACTTGACAAAACTACATATCCCATTGTCCACATAGCTAGTCACGCTCAATTTGGGATTATTCCTGAAGACACCTTCATTGTCACAGGGAAAAACCAAAAACTTACCATTAGCCAATTAGAAAACTCACTGCGAAACCTCAACAGCAAATCAGATGGCGTCGAACTACTCACGCTAACTGCCTGTGAAACCGCAGTTGGCGATGATCGTGCCACACTAGGATTAGCTGGAGTTGCATTGCAAGTTGGGGTTAAAAGTGCGATCGCATCTTTGTGGAGTGTTACCGATCAATCGACATCTGAACTAGTGAAAACATTTTACGCCAACTATCGCAACACTGGCATGAGTATTGCAGAGGCTTTACAAACGGCTCAAATCAGAATGATTCATGCTAAGAAATTACCGCCATCTGAAGGTGTCAATATCATGTACGATCATCCTGCATATTGGGCACCAATGGTTGCGATCGGTAATTGGCTTTGAAAAAGATCCCCAGTACCGCAAGGCGGAAGTCAAAAGTCACGCATAATTGTATTCCAAGCTCTTGCGCCATTTGAAATGGTATGTTTATTTACGCAGTGCTGTACTAGTAGTTCGCTAAGGGAACTTGGCTAGGTAAAGGGGAAAGGTGGAATGGCACTAAGTTAAGCGCAAAGCCATGATATAACTGGCTTTTGGGTGTGGGGTGTGGGGAATTAAGAAGATGTTGAACTCCTTGACGCAACTAAAATTTAATTGTCTTAAACACTACACCCACTCAGCCTACCCCCAACACCTGCCCTAACGAGGTTTCAGCTTTTCTTAGTGCCATTCCAGTGACAAATCTTGATTAAGGTGAGCGTGGATGTAACCGATCGCCTCCTGCAACTGAACACAAGTATTGTTTTGATCAAATTCTTTCAGCACCTTCTCAAAAGACTGAACTACGCTTTGCCAACTTTGATCGACACTTGCTAGTTGCCTCGCTCATACGTAACTAATTTTGATTAACCATTTAGAAGCGATTCGCCTCCAGGTTGCGATCGCATCGAATCAGCCCGCGCCGATGAGCCGCTAGTTTCATCCTTGATCTCGGTTTTGATGACGAAAGCCCTTAATTCAACAATCTTGCCGCCGCGAAAGCGCCAGATGTCGCAGTACGAGTAATGAGCCGCCTTCCCGTCTTCGTCCTTCATTGTTATGTCGCCGAGTGCCGTGACGAAATCACCCTCAGCGATTAAGTTAGCAACCATAAAATTTGGCGGCTCTATGTATGTCGTTGCCATCCATTGGCGAACAGCTTCTTTTCCTTTAAGAGTCTTGTCGCCTACAAACGTCCAATGCGTGTCGTCGGCGCAGAACGACAAGAATCCTTCATTGTTGCCTTCAGCGATCGCCGCGTTTGCCTCTTCTAAGATTGCTTTATTTTTATCTGACATCTGAATCTCTCCTCTGTTCAAGTGGATGCTTTAACGGAGCGGGAGCGGTTTCTCTGTTGGCGTGTCCTTCTCCTGGGCGTAGCCGCCGAATCACCCCGTTGCCGCTTGTGCAAAACTCACGGAACAATTGCAGTGACGCGGATTTCAATACGCATTTTTGGAAGTCCAAGAGCTGCAACACCTACCTCTGTCCAAATTGGGGCATGGTTGGGCATGTAATGACGAAATAGCTTGACCATCACATCGTTAACCTCTGGAGGAAACCCTCCAACATGGTAAGAATTGATGTGGACAACATGCTCCCAACCCGCACCGGCAGATGCCAAGGTTCGCTCTACGTTCCGAAACGCCTGAGCAATCTCGTCCGCAAGCGATTCGGGAATTTGCAGATTGTCATCCACCCCGCCTTGACCTGATGTCTCCACTCGATTGCCAATTTTTACCGCTTGCGAGTAATGCAATTCATTCAGCATATATTCGCCATAACCGGGAGTAACAAAAAACTTGGGCTTATTCATGGTGTTCCTTAGTTCAGTACGTTTGACTATATCTCGCGTTGCTGAGACAGTTTGCCAACTCCAACTTGAGTGTAATGAGTTCCAACACTCAACTTCTTCCAAATTCTGATGGTGAAGAGCGAGTTCGTTTCGGTATCAGCCGATTTAGACATTAATGTTCAGACTTAACTCGCCATGTAATAACAATGATTTCTGCAAACATTAAGACAATTAATAGTTCCGAAAATGCTCGTAAAAGGGCTTCCATTGTCCAGCTCTGACTCTGAACCTCCCAGATCGTCACAACAATCTTTAATCCAATCACCAACCAGGGTATAATTACCGCTGAATTCTGTCTGCGATAGATGCGGATCGTCGCCGCGATCGCCAAAATGGAAAGGTGCTGAGGATACAAACGAGGTAGGACGCTCCTGCATTGATGAACAAGCTTGTTTGAAGACTCGAAGGCAGGTTTGGGTATCCAAGCGCGATCGCCGTCAGACAAACTCCCAGCGCGAGATACAGGAAAGTAAACAAGGTAAATCGTCTCATTTTTCTCCTATGGGATGGAAAATCTGCCCAGGCACTCTCAATGATTTCAATTAATATCGACCTTCAGCACAAAATCAAACTCCGATCCGTCAAATCAGCCCGTGCCAGCAAGCACCATCACCAGAACCGAGGGCAGGTTGACGACGGCGTGGACGACGACCGCGGGCCAGACCGATCCGCTGCGGCGGTACACCTCGGCGGCGACGAGACCGACCACTACGGCGGCGGGGAAGACGCTGTTGACACCATGCATGAGGGCGAAGATCAGGGCGCTACCCACAACCCCGATGACCGGGCCGTAGCGCAGCAGTGCGTTGGTGATGACACCCCGGAAGAGCAACTCCTCGCCGAGGGGCGTGACGAGTCCGAGGAACACCGTAGCTAGGACTAAGGACGGCACCCCGCCACTGCCAGCCTCCCTATACACATCCTGCACGTTGGCGCTGTCTCCGGTGATCTGAATGTAGGTCAGAATTGCCAGACTCTTGAGCACGAAGGCGACCAGTCCAGCTCCGACCCCGATGAGCATCCACCGCCCGGAAACTCGGCGCACACCAAAGGCGCTCAGGGAACGAATCCGCACCAGTGCGGCGGCTGCGAACCCGGCAATTCCGGCGATGCCGGAGAGTGCGGTAAAGACCAGTCCGTAGACTACGGGATCGAGTTCAAATCGCCCAAGTTGTGAGCCAATCCCGAACCCGACGATCGCCAAGACGACGAGACTGACAACGATCTCGATCCAGCCCGGACGGGAGACTTTGTTTGGTGCGGGTCGCTTCGAGGAAGCGGCGGGGGTCTTTCCCGATTCCCGCGAATAGTTAGAAGACACTTTAGACATGGTTAATGAACTCCTAGATTTTCTCTGTCTTAGCTAACTTGAGTGTAGTGAGTTCCAATGCTTGACTTCTTCCAGATTCTTACGATGTCTTATCAAATTCTTATGGAGTTAGCGAACCTGCTTTGGTGTCATTCCAGTAATGCGCTTGAACTGTTGCGTCAGATGGCTTTGATTAGAGAAGCCAACTTGTAGAGCGATTTGTGCGATCGCTAAATCCGTTTTCGACAACATCACTTTCGCCCGTTCGACGCGCTGTTGAATCACGTACTGATGCGGCGAAATTCTCATTGCTTGCTTAAACAAACTCGCGAAGTAAGTCGGGCTGACATTGATGACGCTCGCCAGTTCAGCCAGTGACAGATCTCGATTCAGATGAGCGTGAATATAATCGATCGCCTCCTGCAACTGAACACGAGTTAAATTTCTGTTTTGTGATGTAACGGGTCGCGTGACAGTAGAATAATGTCGCAGCAGATGAATCGCTAACACTTGGGTGAGTGATTCAACATACAACTGACCGAACAGTTCGCCGGACTTTAACTCAGCTAGAAGCAGCATTGCAATCTGCTGAAGGTGGCGATCGGGTTTCGAGAAGCAGTTCACAAGATCGATGCGATCGCCATTGAGATTCGATGCTTCAGCAACCTGCGTGATTAATTCTGGCTTCAAGTAAATGTGCAGGATTGACTCACAGGTACTCTTTTCCGGACAGTGCCAGTAGCTCGGCTGCCCCGCTGGCATAAAAATGCTGTCACCCGTTTGCACAATGGAGTCATGTAGGCGATCGTCCCGTCTCTGGATTAAACGAGTCGGTTGCTCTCGCAGCATCAACTGAATCCAGTGATTTGACAGGGCAGGGACTTCAGTCTCAATGAGATATGGAGCGTTTTGATAGTGGTGAACCAAAATTCCATTCCAGTCCTGCTGCTGGCTGGAGAACACCAGAGATCGATTGAGCCGTTGGTCAGGTGCGAGCGCGCTAATCATGGTGCTTGTCATGACAGTTGTCTTCACCGATAGGTTACAGGTCAGTCTGAAGAATGCCGCTTTTTGACTTTTTCAGCCTGTGGCGTAACCTTATCGTAGTCTGAATCCGCCTTAGCAGGAACACACGGATCTTGCAGAGGATTGCTTATTCTCTCAAGCAAAGCGTCTGTAAGGAAAACAACCCATAAAGAAGTGTAAACTAACCCCAGCCCTCAAGGGCGGGGCTTTGTAGTAGCCCTAAAGCTTGACTACCTCAAAGAGCAGAAAAGCTTTGAACCTCCGAGGCTATTTACTGAGCCTCCAACGATTGAAATCATTTTTGAACCATTATCTCAACAAAGCTGTGAGCGATCGCCCAGGTCGAAGTGAACCACGAGTCCGTAAACGTCGCCCAAAAATTTATCCCTTGATGACCAAACCCCGGTATGAATTACGCAAGCAATTGCAAACTGCTTAAACCACAAGCGTTTCCGCTTTTCTTAGTGCCATTCGGGAAAGGTGTTTTATATCGTGTCCGACTAAAGACTTATCATTTAGATCGCAGGGAGCAGGGGGAAAGAGGCTTTTGGGATTTTTGCACAGATGCGGTAATCATAAGTAATTAACCGGACTTGATATTATCCCTTAGTTGCACAAAATTCATTCTGTTAGCGGTAGCGGGGCGTTTAGCCCATTCTGACTCCTGACTTCTGAATTCTGTTTCCATAAATTACCATAGGGACGCATAGTTATGCGTCCCTAAAGCAAATTGCTGTAAACCTTTAGAAGGTGAAAGTTGTTCTCAGCGTACCGATAATTGCATCATCGTTATTGCTGTTTTGACCAGGAGAGGTCAACCAGATTACACCAGGGGTGATTGAGACGTTATCTGACACGCGATACTTGTAAAAGCCTTCAAAGTGATAAGGTATATCATTACCAGTACCAGCAAAAGCTCCTCCTCGGTTACGGGCATAAGGTTCTGCACCAGCAAAAATCCCTAAAACGTTACCCTTTTTACCGAAGTCAGGTAAGGCTACACCAAGACCGTAGCTCCAAGCTTCATAATCATCACCAGCACCAAAGCCTGTAACATCGTGGTAAGAAATGAAGCCACTGACTGACAGTTTGTCGCTGGGTCTTAAAGCTGCCGATATCCCATAAGAATTACTAGAAGATCCGTTTAGGGTAGTTAGAGTATTAGCTTGACCAGTACCTACGACGCGGTTAGCACTACCCAAACCACCACCTAGATCGAATAAATTACCACCTCCAGCACCATGATAACCGTGAACGTAGGTAGCACCTATAGATAAGCGATCGCCAATACTAAAGTTCAACTGTCCAAGAGCCGCATAGTTACCCTCTAACAAACCTTGATTTGCCCCAGGATTATTAGCATTTGACGCCAAGTAGCCTATAGTTAGTGAACTTGGTTTGAAAAAACTGCCACCCTTACCAAAGGGTAAAGTCAGTGCCGCACCTGCACCACCACCAATACGATAAATCGGACTTTCAGAAGCAAAGGTAGACAAAGCACCATTACCGCCATCAAAATCCTCAAAGTAAGGGTTGTTAGTGGCAACATAATCGCTATGAATACCTCCGGTGCCCGCAAAGTAAGCTTGAACTGGGCCTATGGGTACGTAATACGCTAGCCAGTCGATAATCACACTGTTGTTAGTAGTGCTGCCGATTTGAAATGTTTGTGTGCCTTCAGCAGTATCGATCCCAACACCATTATTCCCTACTTGTGTAAAGGCTAGTGCATTCCCGGCTGCAAGACGGGTGTGTAAAACGTCTTTACCCGTAAAACTGGTTTGCAAGTCTAAACGTACCCTATCTTGGAAGACAGTATTATTCGCATCGCCAGTATTATTGCCAAAAATATCAGTAACGGCAAAAATAGCTTCACCCACCAATTTTGTGGTAGTGGAAAACTGATTGGCTTCTAGTTCAGCAGTCCGTGCTTCTACAGAATCTACTCGACCGCGCAGAGTTGCCAGTTCTGCCGAGAATTCCTCTTGCAAACGCTGGAGAGTCGCCAAATCCTGTTTTGTCACCAAGTCAGCAGTTGCTGTCGCAATCAGTTCATTAACTCGATCTAAACAAGCATTCAAACCTGCGGCAAACTCATAACGAGTCAGTGCCCGATTGCCACTGTAAGTGCTATTGGGGTATCCTGCAATACAACCGTAGCGTTCAACCAAGGATTGCAAAGCTTGGAATGCCCAATCAGTCGGTTGTACATCAGAAAATTGAGAAACTGATGTAACTTGAGACAGTGAATTCTGATTTTTGCCTTCGTTGCTGTAGCGATTAACCTCTTCTAAAACCTTATTTTCATCAGTCTTTTGGGCAACCAATTGTTGATTAACTTTTGGTTGCTCTGCTTGAATGAATATTGAAGCATTAGCAGCTATTGGCTTTGTATCTTCAGAAGAACTTGCTACTTCAGCAGCAGCCATAGCCTTAGCGGAAACCAACACCGTCACTCCCAAAACTACTGGGCTTAGTACCAGAGTTTTCCACAATAAATGAGACATTTTTATTTTCCTTTCCCAAAAAATAACCAAAATCAGTTGGTTCAAGAAAAAGAGAACAAGTAATTATTCTACTTGTTGGAAAATCTTATCAGATTGCTGTTAACTAAGCTATATATCTAAGAAAATTTTTACATATAAGGAATTGTCAAGTTTTGCAGATGGTTTATTTGCCTCATGTTGAGTTTATAAGGTAATTTCGGTCGATTTTGTGCTATTTATCGACTTTAGCTGCTTGTTTTTAACCTGGATTTGCGGTGGTTGCTTTTTAGCTTTAAATTTATTCCTGAATCAAGAAAGTGTATTTATATATGAGGTTTTGATGATAAATTAGTAATTATTGATTATTAATTATTTTGAACCTCCAACCTGCCGAATGTCAGATAAATCAATACCGTTCAGTTAAGCCTAAAATCCTTAGTAAAGACACAAAATTTTACTTCTTACTGCTGCGCTAACGTGTCTCTACAGGTTGAAAATCAGTACCAAATATCTTTACCCAAGGGGATTTGGATATAAATATTAGTGTAAATAATCTTTAATAGTAGCCAGTTTTGTGTTGGGATAGCGACCCCAAATACATCTCAATGCTTTATGTTTAGATGTTCCGTGTATCGTCAGAAGCAGAGCGTCGATTAAGGCTTTGGCTTTAAGCAGCGTTTCCTGAAACTCCATCTCTGGCTCAGAAAGGGCTATAATTCCGCCACCGATACCAATGGAGGTTTGATTGGGAGTCAAAACAGCAGTCCGAATCACAATATTCAAATCGGCTGAACCATTCAACCCCAAAAAGCCGATCGCACCTGAATAGATTCCCCGCGCCTCTTGTTCCAAGCGATCAATAATTTGCATGGTGCGGATTTTGGGCGCACCAGTCATCGAGCCTCCAGGAAATGCAGCCCGCACGCAATCCACCGCTTGCAAGTCTGAACGTAACCGCCCACGTATCGTTGTCACCAACTGATGTACTGTTGAGTATGTTTCCACATCCATTAATTTTGGTACATGAATGCTACCAACTTCACAGACTCGTCCCAAATCATTGCGTAACAGATCAACAATCATCAGATTTTCAGCTCGGTCTTTTTCGCTGTTGCGTAGCTTCTCACGGAGGATAAAATCGGCTTCGGGGGTTTCTCCTCGTGGTAGGGTTCCCTTGATCGGCTTAGTTTCTACCCATCCTTGGCGATCGATTCGTAGAAACCTTTCTGGAGATGAGCAAGCGATCGCAATTTCACCAAAGCGTAAAAATGCAGAATAAGGAGCCGGATTGATTTTACGTAATGTGTGGTAGAAGGTCAATGGATCGGGGATGGCATCGGTGTAAAGCTGATTTGTCAGGCAAACTTGATAAGTTTCCCCTTCGTGAATTTCGTCTAAGCATTCCTGAATATCTTGAATGTAATTTTGGTAAGTACGACTCAAACGCAACTTAACAGGTTGACAATTTTCTTGAGGTACAAGAGAAAAAACAGGATCTAGAGTTTCGAGTTGTTGTTGGATAGTATCAAACCAAGTTTCTACCTGTTCTGTTTGTCCTTTTTTGATTAATTGCAGCAAATAAAGACACTGTTCTTGATGATCGATCGCAATCACGCGATCGGCAAGTAAGAAAATTGCATCAGGTAATGGTGAAGAATGCACCAATAACGATCCACACTCCGCCTTAAGTTCATAGCCAAAATAGCCAACAAATCCACAGTTAAAATCAAAAGGTAACTCCTCAGATTGACAAAATCGGCAGTCTATTTCCCGCTTCAAATACTCAAAAATACTTTCGGTGCGATGAATCACGGTATCTGACTGTGTAATAATGAGTTCTTGGGTTTGGGTATGGTATCGCACCAATAGACTGTTTACCCCACTTCCATCACCCATAAACGAGAAGCGAGATAGACCAAATTCTACACGGCTGCTATCTAGCCAAAAAGCGTTTGCTGCATCCCCAAATAGCTGTACAAATATTTGTTCTGTATTTGGGCAGATATCTAACTTGCGTATATGCAATTCAAACTTCTCTTCCTGTTCTTGGCGGGGTTGCTCGATAACAGGAGTAACAGATCCATATCCAATCCAATATTGCTTTTGTGGACTTCTTGACTCTGCCAAGAGGCTTTCAAGCGCCGCCCCTTGTGGGTAGCTCTCCCTTTTGCCTCCTGCCGACGCTCGTGGACTCGCTACCGCTGCGCTATCCTGCCTCCTTGACGATTTCTTTATAAATTGCAGCGTAATATCTCGAAAGTTTGCTAGTAATTTTTGCCCATATTCTGTACAAATAGACTCTGGATGAAACTGCACGCCCCAAAAAGGTAGATGGCGATGACGCAATCCCATCACCAGTCCTTCTTCAGTCCAAGCAATTTTTTCTAGACACTCAGGTAGTTCATTAGCAACTAACAACGAGTGATAGCGCACCACAGAAAAATTACTAGGAATACCTTGAAATAATTCCGAATTATTATGATAAATTTTACTGAGTCTACCGTGTCGAACTTCTGGTGCATAAATCACTCTTGCACCATGTAGATAGCCCAGTCCTTGATGCCCCAGACAGACTCCCAGCAAGGGCACATCCGCATTCTCAATTATCTGTCGGCAGACTCCAAAATCTTCCGACCTTTCTGGACGACCGGGACCAGGTGAAATCACAATGTTGTCAAATGCAATTTCTTTCAATTCATCCCAGTTAAGGCGATCGTTATAAATTACCAGAGGTAGTTCCCCATTTACCTCGGCAATCATCTGATAAAGATTAAAGGTATAAGAGTCATAGTTATCTATAATTAATGTTTGCATACATACTTAATTAACAACTGTATAGAACATTTTTGCAATTAGAATAGCACCTAGATAATTTATCTGCTACTTTAAATTTTTGGGTTCTATCTTTGTTAATAAGTTATGTTGTCATACACTTTACAGTTCTTGATTTTGGTTAAGCTTGTCCTTACTGCCTGTAAAGTATCCTAGCATAAGGTATTTCCAACAAATAAATTATCTAATCTTGTAGGGTGAGCAGTATTCGACTCAGCGCTCACGTAGAAGTCCTGCTCACCCTGAATATGAGATGGGTAAAGACACCTATATCACAATAAAATTTGGGATATTTTTTTATTTGGAAGCCCCTACGTCTTGAAAAAATATGTCTAAGTACAGCTTTGCCTAAGTTTGTAGCGAATGGACTCAAACAAACTTTGCGCTCCTCTGCGCTATACTCTGCGTCCCTCTGCGTTTAAACTCAAACCCTCAATTGATCAAGAATTTACGAAACTGTATACTAAGAGAATTTACCTGGATGAAGAATCGTAAGTTCGGCGTTGCTGAATCGAAGTATGAATCATGCGATCGCCTCAAGCTTGCGGACG
>CAXUOL010000120.1:0-12751 GCA_964252435.1 uncultured Nostoc sp. | reverse complement strand
CAGCCGCAGTAGCTTTTTTAGCTTCGGATGAAGCCGCCTACATCACCGGACAAACGCTATTTGTAGATGGTGGATTGACTCTATATGCTGACTTCCGAGAATCTTGGTCAGCTTGAGGTTAGGCTGGCGTACTTTCCACAATTAAGCCGATACATACCATTAGTGGAATTAAACGCCCATGACTAGCGCGATCGATAAGAACAGTCTGATGGAAACAGAAGCCTGGGAATTATTGGAAAAGTCCGTAATTTATTATCAAGGAAAACCCGTTGGGACTGTAGCCGCCCACGATCCGGTGTCAGATGTACTCAATTATGACCAGTGCTTCCTCCGCGATTTTATCCCTTCTGCCTTGGTGTTTCTCATGCACGGCAAAGCAGAGATTGTGCGTAACTTCTTAGTAGAAACACTGAAATTACAAAGTCATGAAAAGCAGATAGACTGCTTTGAACCGGGAGCGGGATTAATGCCTGCCAGTTTCAAAGTACATTCTAATGGGAATGAGGAATTTTTGCTCGCTGATTTTGGAGAGCAAGCGATCGCTCGTGTTGCCCCGATTGATTCTTGTATGTGGTGGATTCTCTTGCTACGAGCTTATGAAAAAGCTACAGGCGATTTGTCACTAGCGCGTCAGCCAGATTTTCAAGCCGGAATCAAACTAATTTTGGATCTTTGCTTAGTACATCGGTTTTCCATGTACCCAACAATGTTAGTTCCCGATGGCGCATTTATGATTGACCGTCGTATGGGAGTTTACGAACATCCTTTAGAAATTCAGGTGTTATTCTACGCATCTTTGAGGGCTGCTAGTGAATTGCTTTTACCAGATGGGGATGGCGATAGCTACCTTAGCAAAGTCAATAGGCGATTGGGATCTTTGAAATATCATATCCGCAACTATTATTGGCTAGACCTGAAACGGTTGGGGGAAATCTATCGTTACAAAGATAACGAATTTGGTAAAGAAATTGTTAATAAATTCAACATCAACTCAGAATCAATTCCTAGTTGGTTGACCGAGTGGTTGCCCGAAACTGGAGGATATTTAGCGGGAAATCTGGGCCCGGGACGGATAGATTTTCGCTTTTTTGCTGTGGGAAATCTGATGGCAATCTTAACTTCCTTAGCAAGCGAAAAAGAATCTCAAAACATTATGAATTTATTCGCCCAACGTTGGCAAGACTTAATCGGCTATATGCCTGTTAAAATTTGCTTTCCCGCTTTGGAAGGTTTAGAGTGGAGAATTGTTACAGGATGTGACTCTAAGAACAAAGCTTGGTCTTATCACAACGGCGGTAACTGGCCCGTTTTACTGTGGTTATTTACCGCTGCGGCACTGAAAGCAGAGCGAACAGAACTTGCTCAAGCAGCGATCGCTATTGCCGAAAGGCGTTTATTTAGAGATAAATTCCCGGAATACTATGATGGCAACAATGGTCGTTTAATTGGCAAAGAAGCCCGAATTTATCAAACTTGGAGCATTGCCGGATTGCTAGCTGCTAAAAAGCTTGTGGAAAATCCAGAGTACTTGGAATTAATCAGTTTTGCAGAGGGTCTTGAAGGCCCGGGCTGTAGCCTGTAGGTAGTGAATCAATATGGTTTGGTTAAGGTTTTTTGATGAAAATTCTAGCTCGCTAAAGATGCGATCAATCGCCGTCAAGACGAAAGAGTGATTATTGTAGAGACGGCGATTCATCGCGTCTCTTGCCTTAACCGAACAGTATTGGATAGTGAATACCTCGCAAGGTTTTACCCCAAAGATGATTTAGTGGTTTAATTATACAGGGTGTTTCTGCTAACTAGGCGCGTAAATCTAGCTACCATCTCAATTCAGCAGACAATAGGCAGATAAGTTGTTCTGAGCAACTGATTCAAGGTAGGCAAACTTTCGACTGTACTAACTATACTGACATAACATTACAAGCAGGCAAACTTTTGGTAAGTATAAATTAGTAAATAGTAGATTTGTACCATAACAATCTTGATTAAAAGGTTCCAGCGATCGCACAGCCTCTTCTCTATGAGAGGTTACGCCAACGAGTGACCCTGCCTCTGAATAACCTTCTCAAATACCCGATAACTGATACACTATATTGTAAGAGGTGTCTGAAGTGTCATACTTAGTAATATCACCAGATAGTCTTTGCATAATTAGCACGTTTTAACGTGTATTAACCATGAAAACTACTTCAGATTTAATTCCAGAATTTGAAAAACTATTCAGACAAAAATTACAACTAAATAATTGTAAACTCAGAAAAAAAAGACAAGAGAATAATTATGAAATTATTACTCCAGCTAAAGATATCTTTTTGATGTATTGGTCTGAGTTCCCAGAAGTTAACTTAATATATCAGGCTGTAGGGGTACGCACTCAGCAAACTAGTGTTTATGAACGAGCTATCCGCTCCCACATTAGTTCTAGTTTGAGTAGCATCCAAGAAAATCCTAGCCCGGAATCACCATTATTGATGAAATAACTGACACTTAGATAACACAGACAATATTTACTAAGCTCTCGCCAGTTTTGTTATATAACTGACGAGAGTTGATCGCCAAAGTGTGTTGATCAAGAGAAAAAAATGCAATCCGAAAAAAATCAAGATCAAGATCAGTTAGATTATAAAACCTTGTTAGCCAATGCAAAGCAAGCTTTAAAAGCTGAATATCAAAAATCAGCTGCTTTAACATCCCAACTCAAAGCCATCAAAACTCAGTTAGAACAAGTTCAGGCTGAAAACAAAACTCTGAGAGAAAGTGCCTATGAAGATGTAGTTAAGCACTTTGAGGCACGTACTCAAGCAGCAGAAGCACTGGCACTAAAAACAGAAGTACGCCAAAAATTCCTTGAAGCCAATGGTTGTAAGGATGATGAGAGCTTCGATGCTCTATGGGATAGCATTAAAAATAAGATTCAGATCCAAGACAGTGAAGTGAGAATCGTTGCTCAAAATGGCACTCCTAAGTTCACCTTAACAGGCAGCATGATGACTTTAAGGGATTTTATTCAATCCCTCAAGCACAATCCAATCTCTGAAAAATTTTTCTTGAGTTAGAGAGCCAAATTAATGAGAAAACAAAATCTCTAGTATAGTGTTATATCACTTCCCACATACGTACACTAATTTTTGTATTACAGACTACTATACACCAAGGATTTAGCTTTTCACTGTAGGTTATAAAAACCTCCCGATCATACTTATGATTTAGGTGGTAAATTGCAGTCGAATAATAGACAAAAGTGACTTAAACCTTCTCAAAACTAAAGCCACTCTACTGTGAGAGTGGCTGGTAAAAAAATGTCATCCTGACATTGGAATTGGTTGACTTTTCGATTCCTACTTATGCCCTGTGAGAGAACAGAGTATATTCAGACATTCTTCGGGAATTTCCTCGAAGTGTTCTAGCAAGAAGTCCATCAGGGCAAGATGGCGTCAATCACTGGGCATGGGACTCCGGTAATTGCGGCCTTTGGAGAACCAACGCCGGACGGTTGAAAGTGAGCGAGAGCAAATCCGAGCGATCGCTTCATGATTGACATCCCATTTCGCATAAAAATTCTTGGGTGTCATTCCCAGTTGACAATGGCTGTATAGATCAATCAAATTTTGCTCTCGTACCTGTAAAGGACGCAGATTAGTCATAGCAGCGACCCTTCCAATGGTTCTAAATCCTCTTCCTAGGCAATATCGGCAGATATCCAAGCAGCACTGGGGCTATCTTTGCTCAACCAAATCAGGTAGCACCAAGTCCAGCAGCAAAGATGGGGAGCAAAGCTATAAAATCTGCCGATCGCAGTTCCCCAATCCCTATCAGAACCAACCTAACCCAATTTGTCGCCATACAAAAAGCGGGGTGTTTTTGCTGTATTAGGAAAGTTGTCGGGTAAATCAACAGAACTCGCAGAAAATTTCTGGTTAATTAATCTTGGGAGTAAATCCTGGCGATTGAGCGCCATCGCACTCAAATAATTAGCAACTAGTTCAGCATCAATAGTCTGTGTTAATTGAGAAATCAACAACGCTGCTAAACTTTCTTGTTCTTGCTGTTCACAATAATCGCTGAGTTTTGCCAATAGTTCAGCAATACCAAAGTCATCTAAAGCTTGTAGATAACTTCTGTGTTCATCCGTTTTGTGGCAAACAGGTCTTAACATGGAATATGTCTCCTGTGAGAGGGAGCCAGAAGCCAGTGCGTCAGCCCTGAGAAAGTTGCGCGCTGGCTTTTGACTTATCACTAATTATACATAAAACTTATGCAAATATATTTAAATTTATTTGTTTTTAATGATTTAATATAAAAATACATAGAAAAACTGATGATAGTTATATGGGAAAAGTAACGCTGAGTATTTACATGGAAGAAGAAGACAAAGAAGCTCTGCAACAACTGGCGGATGCAGAAGAGCGTTCTTTGTCGCAAATGGCGGTGTTAATTCTCAAACGAGCGATTAGACAAGCGCAAGCGGATGGAACGATTTCACCGAATCAAGGAAAAGGGTAGTGAGGCGATTGGTTGTTGTGTTTGCATAAGATAGCTTGGCTGTACCTTTAATAAAGAGGCTTGGGACTGCAAATTAATGTTTACTTAGCCATTGAGTGATGCTACAGGTAGTTTCATTAGTAATGAAGAATTATATATTTTTGAGATGGCGATCGCTGTGAAGACAGGCTCAAATTCATATTTAGTTGCTTACCTGTTGTCTACTTGATGAATGCATCGCTGCGAAAAATCCCAAAGCTTGAGTATATTACAGTTATGAGGTGTATTTTTTCGAAAATGATTGAGAAAGTATAAAATAAAACATTTTTTGGCACTAGATCATTTCTAATAGTAATTAACCCTTAGTTAGCAAGATAGCTCTGTGCTTTCGGAGTATCATAATGAGTTTAATTAACCTGGATTTGGTCTTCAGCGCAATTACTAGCATCGCCAATCCTTTGATTAAAGAAAAAATTCTGCGATCGGAAACTGTAATTAAGTTACTCCAGCAATTTAACCTAGATCCAGAGCATCCACCTGCTGATTTTAGTGGTGTTTATGCTTACGCCTTAGTAGAATACGGTGTTGGCAAACCAAAACCATTGCTGGAATTATTTCGACAAGAAGCAATTAAACAAGCTTTTCGCACAGCATTAGACCACAATAACCCCTCAATTCTGCTTTCTGAGGTTGATACTTTTCTAGATGCCTATACCTTGGGTGATGATATCAGAAGTTTGGAACTTGATGTCAGACGAGAAGTAGCTGAATTTGCGACGGTATTTATCGAAGTTGCTAAACGCACTCGCACACCTGCTGATGTATTGCTGAACCAGAAAATTGGTTCTCTACATAAAAGGATTGCGAGTATCCAAGAACAACTGGAAAGATTGCCGACGCTGGAGGGAATTCGGACAGAAATAGCACGATTAGCAGTAGAGAACTATCCTGCATTATCAGGAAATGTAACTGAAAACCAATGTAGAGCGATCGCACTTGCCCAACAAATGCGAGGATGGTTTGAAACCTTGGGCTATCGCCTGGAAAAATATGAAATCTGGGCGGAAGAATATTTTGAATGGATTATCAACATCCCAGTACGTCGCAGTTATGACCGCATTCTGATACGTGGTGTTGCTGGAGAAATTGGACTGAGTGATGTGATGGCATTGCGTTCCTCAGTTAATGAGCAAAAAACTGATGAAGGATGGTTAGTAACTACCCGCCGGATTTCCCGCGCCGCCAGGAATGAAGTCAAAAAAGAAGAAAATCATCGCCTTGATTGTTTCACTTTTGACGAACTAATTGATTTAGATGCTGACTTTAGCGGCTATCTAGACTGGTTAGAAGCGGAAATCAAACGCCGAAAAATTGATACTAAGTATGTACCCCTTGCTTGTACAAAAGAAGAAATTGACCCAGTTATCAAGCGGCGAATTGGGGTGAGTCGATATGAGGAAGAAGACGGCTGGATTGATGGCTATATTGACTTGTGGCTTGATGACCTCGCAAAAGAGCATATTTCTATTCTGGGAGAATTTGGCACAGGTAAAACTTGGTTTGTCTTTCACTATGCTTGGACTGCACTGCAACGTTACCGCGATGCCCAAAAACGTGGTGTTGAACGTCCCCGCCTTCCTTTAGTAATTACCTTGCGTGACTTTGCCAGGGCGCTAAATGTGGAGAATGTTTTGGCAGGTTTCTTTTTTACTCAACACAATATCCGCATCAACAGCGAAGTTTTTGACCAACTCAATCGCATGGGTAAATTGCTGCTAATTTTCGATGGCTTTGACGAAATGGCAGCAAAAGTTGACCGTCAACAGATGATTAACAACTTCTGGGAACTGGCAAAGGTGGTAGTTCCCGGTGCTAAAGTTATTCTCACCTGTCGTACTGAACATTTCCCAGAGGCGAAAGAAGGACGTGCTTTACTGAATGCAGAGTTGCAAGCATCAACTAAAAAATTAACTGGAGAAACACCGCAATTTGAAGTATTGGAATTGGAGAAATTCAACGATGAGCAAATTCGGCAGGTGTTGTCATACCAAGCTGAAGCAGCGACAGTTGAACAAGTAATCAGCAATCCGCAATTATTAGACTTAGCCCGTCGTCCTGTGATGACTGACTTAATCTTGGAAGCATTGCCAGATATTGAGGCGGGTAAACCTGTGGATATGTCACGGGTTTATTTATATGCGGTGCGGCGCAAGATGGAACGCGATATCAAAGCAGAGCGTACTTTTACTTCTTTGGCAGAAAAACTGTACTTTTTATGCGAACTTTCTTGGGAAATGCTGTCTAATGACCAAATGAGCCTAAATTATCGGCTGTTCCCAGAACGCATTCGCCGCTTATTTGGTTCTGTAGTGCAAGAAGAGAAGGATTTAGACCACTGGCATTATGAAATGATGGCGCAGACAATGCTTGTCCGTAATGCTGATGGTGATTATACTCCAGCGCATAGATCGCTGTTAGAGTTTTTTGTAGCGTATAAATTGGCCGCAGAGTTGGGGGCATTAGCTAGCGATTTTACGGAATTAGCTCAAGCACAGTCAGGTTTAGATCGCAGTGCAGCGCCTGTTGATTATACTTGGTCTGGTTATTTTTCGCGTACAAGTGGGGAGGCGATCGCCGAACGCGGGGCTTTGCCTATCGCACCACTTAGGGAATTTAGAAGCGAGTCTTTGGATAAATTGAGGGAGACTTTTGGCAAAGCAACTTTGACGAAAGCGGTGATGGATTTGCTTTTGCCGATGGTTAATATTGAGAAGAAAGAGGCGATTATTAAGGTTATTGAAGGGACGCGAAGGAAAAGCGAGGATGAAGTTGGTTATGTTGGGGGGAATGCCGCGACTTTGGTAGTGAAGCTGGCTAAGGATGCGTTGGAGGGCAGAGATTTTAGTAGTGCAGTGATTAGGGGAGCGGATTTTAGTAATGTAAGTCTAGAAAATGCGAATTTTACTAATGCAAGTTTAGCAGAAACAGGCTTTACTCAAATTTTAGGTAGTATTTTTTCAGTAGCATTTAGCCCTAACGACACTCTTATTGCTATCGGTGATTCTCTTGGTTTAGTTCACTTGTGGGAATTTCCTAGCGGAAACAAACATTTGATTCTTAGAGGTCATAGTTCTGCTATTCGTTCTGTGAGCTTTAGTGTTGATGGTCAAGCTCTTGCCAGTGCTAGTAGTGACGAAACAGTGAGAATTTGGAATATTTCCACTGGAGAATGCTTGAGGATTTTACAACACACCGATAGAGTTAGAACAGTTGTCTTTAGCCCAAATAATAAAATAATTGCAAGTGGTAGCTTTGATCATATTGTTAGAATTTGGGATATTTTGACAGGAGAATGTTTCAAAATTTTTACAGGACATAATAGACCAGTAACCTCACTTAGTTTTAGTCCAAATGGTCAAATAATTGCTAGTGGTAGCTACGATAAAAATATAATACTTTGGAATATTAATACTGAAAAAGGCTCTAAAATTTTTGAAGGGCAAGGCAAGGGCATACATTCTATTGCCTTTAGCCAAGATGGTCGAACTCTTGCCGCAGATACTTACGATAACCAAGTAGTAATTTTAGATACTTTACATGGTAAATGCTTGCAAACCTTGGTAGGTCATAGTATTTCTGTGTACACAATAGCTTTTAGTCCTGACAATAAAACTATTGCCACTGGTAGTTATGACCATACAATAAGACTTTGGAATATCAAAACAGGAAAATGTCTGAGCGTTTTGTACGGGCATTCAAATTGGATAGAGTCAATTGCTTTTAGCTCAAATGCTAAAACTCTTATCAGTGGAGGTAGCGACAATAGTGTCAGATTTTGGGACGTTTGTACAGCAATTGGTGAAAGCAATACATCCAAAACATGCGTAAAAATGGTACAGGGATATAATAAAGCTTTGGAGTCCATAGCATTTAGTCCTGATGGGCAAACAATTATAAGTGGTGGATCTGGGCAAATTTTAAATCTATGGAATATATCTACAGGAAAATGTATAAAAATTTTTTATGGGCACTCAAATTGGATAACATCTGTTACTTTTAGCCCTGATGGCAAGATGGTCGCTAGTGGTAGTGCTGATAAAACAATCAAATTATGGAATACCTTCACAGGAAAATGCTTGATAACATTTCAAGGTCATACTAATTGGGTACAATCAGTGGTTTTCAGCGCTGATAATCAAATATTGGTTAGCAGCAGTGATGACAGAACAATCAGAGTATGGAAAATTAGCACTGGACAATGCGTAAAAATTTTACATGAGCATAGTGGTTGGATACGTACCTTAGCTTTCAGTTCAGATAATCAAATCCTTGCCAGTGGCAGTCGTGATAGTAAGGTACAACTATGGAATGTTAATACAGGAGAATGTTTGAAAACTTTGTTAGGGCATACTAATCGGTTACGTTCGGTAGCTTTTAGTTTTGATGGTCTAACTATTGCCAGTGGAGGTGATGACCAAACAGTAAGATTATGGGATACCAATACAGGAGAATGCCTAAAAATTCTGAAAGGTCATACTAATTGGGTTTCCTCCGTTGTATTTAGTCCAAATAGCCAAACTCTTGCTAGTTCTAGCGAAGATAATACTGTAAAAATATGGGATATATGTACTGGTGAATGTGTGAAAACTTTTAAAGGGCATAGCGGTTGGGTACGTTCAGTTGCTTTTAGCCCAGACGGTCAAATTTTGGCAAGTGCGGGTCAAGATGAGATAATTCATCTGTGGGACATGAATACAAGTTTGTCTCTAAAAACCTTAAGAGAGATACCCTATAATCGCATGAACATCACAGGCGTTAAAGGCTTAACTGAAGCTGAAAAAGCTACACTTAAAGCATTAGGTGCGGTGGAAGATGGAGAATAAATCTGGGACAATATGTAAGGGATTGTGGAGCGATCGCACTACCCATCCCTTTACACTAAATACAGTAATAGCGATCGCATCACCAATTATGACACGTCTTGAATGTGCGATCGCACCACCCTTTCCTTTACACTGATATAGTCAGAGCGGTCGCATGAACATCACAGCTATTAAAGGTTTAACCTCAGCAGAAATTGCCACCTCAAAGCATTAGGCGCAGTAGAAGATAGGAAAATATAAATAACAATTAATTTACTGTAATAAAATAATATTAACTCCCAAAAACTGAGCGCTTGCAGCCAAAGCCTCATCCGCCGTTAGCAATCTAATATTATTTTGGGATGCAATAGCTAAATGCAAAGCATCAAGTGTACGCAGTGGTGTTGTAAACCGACTAATCCACTCACGCGCCAAGTGGTAGTGAATCGTTTCGAGAGTAATACGAGTATAAAAACCGCTATCTATATCAGTTTGAAACCTCTCCACTATACCTGTTGCGTCATCTTGAGATATTTCACGCATCCTAACCCGACGCGATAAAGCAGAAACAAACTCCACCTCAACTAATTGACTCAAACCAAGCTCAGTTTCATTTAATACTAGTTCCTCGACTGTATCGCTTAATGCCTCTACCCAATATAAAGGAGCAATAATACTTGTATCCAGATAAATCAATGGCGCTCCTCAATACGTGCATTAATTATAGTTACACTTAAAGGTTCTCCCTTAACAGCAAGTGCGTCCCGGAACTGTTTCATACTAGCTAAACGCTGTTCTTTTTTTTGCGGAGGAACCAAACGAGCTACAACTCTATTTTCCTCAAGCAAAATAACTTCTTCTCCTTTAGCTACTTGCTCTAGGAGATTTTTAAAATTAATTGCTGCTTCTTCAACGCTAATTTTTAACACTTTATTTTACCTAAAGCTAAGAAAGTAGTCTGCAATCTGATTTAAATGTTTACTTGTAGATGGTGAGATAATAAAATAGTTCATTCTTGTGCTTGACGCGGCCTTTTGAATCTATCTAGTATTTCCATCACCACAGTCTCGCCATCCAAACCTTACTGGCGTTCAAGATTCAATCTTACCTAAAAAACCCACCCTCACAGCAATGGTTAGGCGATCGCATCATCAATTCTGAAGGATCTGGTAACAAGCACGATTTAGGCAACCTGATAAACAGTTGGCTGAGGAAGCGGTTCATTTGTAGCTTCGTAAGCCCTAACTAGGGATTCTAACGCTTCAATACCGTTTGTCACAGCCTCTCAATGTGCGATCGCATCACTAATTCTGACACGTCTTGAATGTGCGATCGCATCAGTAAAGTTCTTCCTCTTCACCATACTGTATTGGTGCTTCACCATGAAACTCAAGAATTTTGGGCTTTTTCATTTTGGCATTAGCAGGCTCAATTTTTTCTAGCTGCAAATCAAACTCCCATTCATCCCGCAAATCAAAGATAAATTGTAGATGATTTCCTGTTTTCAGTGGTAATTCACCCAAGCGAAAATCATTAGTGTTTGGAGGAATATCAACAAAGGGATGGGAAAATTCAATCGGATAACTCAAGCGAGAATTGAGTTGCTGGAGATATTTGAGGGAGAATTGGTGATAAGTGCTGCTAACTTCAACACCGTCAGGTTGGAGAAATTCTAGGATGTTTTGAAAGTCCCGCAGAATTGTTCTTGGGGAATCTTGGGTGATGGTTTGCTGTTGGAGGACTTGCTTTTTGTCTTCCGCGAGGGTTGGGAGTTGTTCTCGCAGATGATTGGGGATGGGAAATAGTCGTTTAATCATCATTGACATAAGTCAACGAGCGCGGAGGGATTTGAACCCCCGACCCACAGAACCGGAATCTGTTGCTCTATCCACTGAGCCACGCGCCCTTATTCTTCAATATTATAGCACGTCTGTGATAAAATTCGCAGCTTTAAAGATAATTAGCTGGGTCTACAGGTGTACCATTCCGACGAACTTCAAAGTGAAGGTGGGGGCCAGTTGAGAAACCTGTGGAACCGACAGCAGCGATCGCTTGTCCGCGTTCAACTGCTTGTCCCTCAGAAACATATAACTCGCTGGTATGACCGTAGAGTGTAGTCATGCCATTACCGTGGTCGATAATTACCGCTCTACCATAGCCACCATACCACCCAGCAAAAATTACTGTTCCCGAATCGGCTGCCCGAATTTTACTGCCATAGCTGGCGGCAAAATCTAACCCAGCATGAAAGCGACGATAGCCAAGAATAGGGTGTATCCGCCAGCCAAAGGGACTGCTAGTCGGAGCATCGCTAGGATATGCCATTATACCAGTTCCCCGAATGATGATACTTGTGCGGCTGTTGGTTTTTCCTTGGGCTTCTGCTACCTTTTGTTGAATCAAGACTTCCAGATTTTTCGATTCCCTTTCTAGCTGATTTTGCGCTGCTTCTAAGGCCAGACGATCGCTATTCAGGCGTTGAATCAATTCTGATTGTGATTGCGTCTGAGTTTGATAATCAGCTTTTTGTGCTAACAGTTGCTCACGAATTAAGCCAATTTCGTTTTTTTGCTGTTCGACTTCCGTTTTTTGTTTATCGATTGAGTTTGCTCGGGTGTTGAGTTTTACCAAAATTTTCTGGTCTGCCTGAAACACTAACTTCAACTGATGACGACGGCTGAAAAAGTCGCTGATATTTTCACTTTCGAGCAAAACTGCCCATCCAGCAAAAGCAGGCGATCGCTGGAGATAACGCAATCGTGCTACTGTTGCAATTTGCTGCTCCTGATATGAACGTTCTGCCACATCTAAATCAGCTTCTAACTGCTGGAGGCGTTGGGTAGCGAGTTGTAATCGTGATTCGCTCTCTTGAAGATAGCTATCTGTAGTTTGCAGATTTTGCTTTAAACCAGTGAGGTGTTTTTGAGCCTCTTGTTGGAGATTATTTAAGCGTAAGCGATCATTAAGCACACCCTGACGTTGCTGGTTCATTTGTTGCTGCTGTTCTCGCAGAGTATCAATAGACCCTGTAGACGTTGCGTCGGCTGGAATTAATGCCAAACAAATCCACAAAATGCAGCAAAATGCAATCGATAAACAGCAATAAATCTGCTTTTTTTCTAGAAATCGCCCTCTCATAGTGCGAACCTAATCAAAACGATACTTTCAAACACTATGAGGATTATTCCCAAAATTTGATTCACCCACTCCAATGGATTATTAAATTGTCTGCCAAGTTGTAACACAAGGATTCCAGCTATAGCGGTTCCCATTCAGATGCGGTACAAGATTATATCGCGGGGTGTAGGGGCACGGCAGTGCCCATTGGTGTAAACTTAAGCCAAAACCTTTTTAAAATCTCGTTTCTAGCCTCTGGCTAGAAATGCTACTCTTGGCGGCTCTGCCGC
>CAXUOL010000119.1:0-12760 GCA_964252435.1 uncultured Nostoc sp. | reverse complement strand
CCTCTCCCCCGCACGATTATCATTTTCAACAAGACTATTTTGAGTATTTTAACTGGTTGACAAAATGCACTTTATCTTAACCTCTCACGGATGATGCGAGCCAAAATCTCGCTGCTCACTCGCTCTCCTGATTCCAGTGCCGATTCCATCCCATCAGATGCGATCGCAGTATGTTCGCCTGCAAAGTAAATTCGCTGCCAGGGTTTAGCCATTTTGTCTTGAAATCGCTGGATTTGTCCGGGGGCAAAGTGGGAATAAGCGCCCAGAGCATAGGGATCGCGTCCCCAAGAAACAACGCGCAGAATCTTGACATTTTCCTCTATTCCAGGGCGAATTCGTGTCAGTTCCGAGGTAACATATTTAGCTAATGCGTCTGCACTCATGGCATCCAACTGTTTGGCACTAGTTCCAGTTGCCCAGCAGACTAAGCTTTGCACCCGCCCCTGCTCGTCTCGAATCGGCCACACACTTTCAAGTAGTGAGTCTGTCCACATCCTCAGCGGATAGCCATCAGTTTCCCAGAATGGATGACCAACCTGAAAGCGAATCTGTGTTACTGCTGTGTAGGGCAATTCCTGCACCGCCTGTGCCTGTATCTTTGGTAATGGTGGGGTAATTTCTACCTGGCGCAGCACCGAAAACGGCAACGTCACCACCGCATAATCAGCATCGAACTTTGAACCATCTGAGCAGTAAACTTTTACACCTGTTGCCTGAGAACGAATCGACTCTACCACTTTGTTTAGCTGCACAGGAGACTTGAGAGAGGCTGCCATCTTTTCTGGCAAACGACTGTTACCACTCTGAATATGCACTGGGTGCTGGCTGCGAGTTTGGGCACGCTGATCATTCCGTAATGCCCATAGCGCAGAGGTAGTATTCATACTGTTGAATATAGAAGCAAGATTAAAGTCGATTAATCGTAAAGCTTCATTTGAGGCTCCTTGAGCGCGGAGATACTTGTCTAGGGGAATATCTATATCTGAATATTTCGGGTTGATCCAAGCGATCGCATTTTCTAGGGGATTGTGTTTGCGGAGGTAATGACTCAGCAATTCTTGGGGAAGCAGAGAGTGTTCGCTCTTTGCTAAGTGGTTGGCGGCAGAAATAGCCCAGTCTTTGGGCAATACTGCTTGCCCTCTAATATACAGCAGCGATTCCTTGTCTAAGCCAAGGCTTGGCTCAGTTGGGACTTGCAAGCGTTCAGCCAGTGCTAACAAGCGTCGATATCTTTCGCTGAAAGCTTGTGCCCCTGCTTCTGGCTTACCGGGGATATCATCTAAAGTATGGACGCGACCACCGACGCGATCGCGTGCCTCTAAAACCGTCACAGACAAACCCTTGGCTTCTAACAACAACGCTGTATATAAGCCAGACAGACCCGCACCGAGAACCAGCACCTCAGTCGGCTTACTTGCCGCCAACACTTGCCCAGATGCCCGACCCATAACCAGTAATGCCAAGGCTGATTGGCTCACTCCCCATAAGAATTCGCGGCGATTCCAGCTTTTTATCATGTTCTTATTCCTTTCAAAGTTTTGAGTGCCAACTTCCGGCAATGTGGGGTATTGCAACGATTCGTGAAAAATTCCGCCATTTCGTCTGTAACCCTTTGGACTTTGACTCGAGAAAGCGAACGTTTACACTCCTCCCTGCCAGACAAAAATCGTCAAATCTAGGAGTTTTCTGCCAATCAACTTTGATTCGCACTGTCGCTACCCGTACTGGTAGTTGACGACGGGCAATTTCTGGCGGTGGTTCTACAACATATTGCCCAACTTCAAAACGACCTGTACCTGCTCTGATTGTCTCTACTCGTCCTTTCCATTGGATATTACTTGAGTTATTAAGGTTGATTTGGGTTTCTTGTCCAACGACAAGTTTCGACGCATCAGTCTCATTTATGAATGCCTCTATCCAAAGATTCTGACAGTTGAGTAACTGAATAATCGATTTATTAGCTTCGACTATTTCCTCGGACTGGGAATCAATTGACCAGATCACGCCTGTTGTTGGTGCTAGAACCAAGACTTTTTGTTGAAAGAGCAATTCTTTACTGGTAATGGATAGCTGTGACTGAATACTCTGGATTTGTTTAGAGAGGTTTCTTTCTTGTTCCTTTAGGTCTGTTAACTCTACATCAAGTTCGAGAACGCGAGTTTCAGGATAACTTAAGGTGCGAGTTCCTTCTAGCTGAAGTCCGGCTTTCGTTGCTTCTAAGTTGAGTTTGGCTAGCTCAATTCTTGATTGAGCTTCCTTTACTACAGCTTCGGCTTGCTGCGCTTCTGCAATTTTGTTTTCAGATCTGGAAATGGTTTCTGCCCCCTCCTTTGCTAAGCTAGCAAGGCGGTGAGCGTCAGCAAGCGCTACTTTTTTTCTGACTTGTTCTCCAGCGATTTCCTCTCCAAGTTGTTTTATCTGTTGATGAGCGTATTTGACTTGAAGCATTTTCTGGGTGACAGTTTGTTGTCTAAACAAGTTCATCAATTTAGTTCGATTTTGAATTTGCTGTTTTACCCCAGAGAGTTGCTGTTGAGCATCTTGTAGGCGAGTTTTCAATTGCTGATTTTCAATTTTGAGGACTGATACTCGTGGATTTTCGACAGTAGATTTAATAGTACCGATTTGTGTACCTTTTTCAAGTTGGTTGCTCAACTTAATTTTCTCGCTTTTCAACTCTAGCTCGCCTGGAATGGATGCCCGCACAAAAATTATTTCACCATTAACATAGGCTTGTACACTGCGAATTTGAGAGAAGCTGCGTCTCAGCCTAACTCCAATAATAGCCAGACAGCTAAGGACTACAATCGAAAGGATAATTTTTCCTGAAGCTGTTTTAATTAATTTCATGAAACAAAAGAAAATATTTTCTGTATCGGAAGCATTATTCTAATTAGCACTACTACCAAATAAGTTGTGTCAAACTTTTCTTGCTTATAAATCCGTGAGCGCTTTAAATTTTAGTTAGTTTTCGCGCATACTATTTAGGTTATTTAGGAAACCAGCGTCCAAACAAGTACAGGACGTAATCTCATTCCTTAAGCAACAAACAAAGCATACGGCAGCCTCAAGAATCCCAGCTAGCTCCATAAGCTGGAATACCTTTCCCCAAACAAGCCTTGACCACCTTTTCAGTAACCGCTTTGTTGGATACACAAAACACAGCTTGCGCCCTAAAATCTCGAACGGCGTCAAGAGCTAGCTGCTCTACATTTGGTCTACCATGCATTCCTGTATCGAAAATATTGCAACGAGGATGAGAGTCAAGCAAAGACCACAGCTTTTCGCCGTAAGTTTGTTCGTGTTCGTTAGCGATCCACACAATACAAAGTTTATGACTATTTTCAATCACATGAGGTATGACTGGTGCAATTCCTGCTCCAGTTGCGATTACAACTACTCGTGAATAAGCGTTAATTGAGAACATAAAACCAGGAGGCTTGACTCGACGAACCCATAGTCGTTTGGGCAAATTTCCTTTTTCAACTTGCCGAATCAAATTTTTAGTCCAGTCACCTACCGCGCCGATTATTAAATGAATTTCTGATTCGCCCGTTTGTTTGCTGAAACTCGTTCCTGCAACAGAAAAAGAATGCCATTCAATACCATCTAGACTAATTCGAGCAAATGTTCCTACGTCAGCCCTTCCTGGAAGAGTCACAACTAAAACTCCAACAGATGGACAATCCATCCTAAAATTATCAAAACACTGCACGCTTATCCAAGGCAAAAATATGCTGAAAATCATCAGCGCGATCATGAGTAAAACTGGATTAGTTAATAAAGTTTCTAGAGGATAAGCTTGGTTGAGAGCAATGATAAATTGAAATCTAATTTGATGCAAGACAAGAATACTCAAACAAGACCATCCCAGATAGCGATGGCTGATTTCAAACGTATCATGGAACTTATGGCGGAATGGGGGAATAGCGGTGAGGATAATAATAAATAAAAGTGTTAACAATATACTGGATGTAACGATTGATATAGGATCGCTGGATGTAGCCATTGATAGAGGATCGCTTGGGTTTCCCAACTGCTGGAATACATCAACAATTAGCCAGAGAAAACCCCAAGTAGCACATGAGGCGTGAACCCCACCGATGTAATGAATGCCACTATTAAGATAGTATTTGCCATAAACAATCTTTACCGAAGTCCATACTGCCAAACGATACAATAAATGCAAAATCAGTTCATTACGGACTAAAACAGCTACTAGTATATTGCTGACACTAAAAATTGCTGTTGAAATGTCATTTAAATATATTGTTTCGTAAAAAACAACTAGAAGTAAAATATTGACGCTAGAAACCAAAATCCACCAAAAAATATGCATATTAAAGTTTTGCTTGAACATAAATCTGTCTCCTGAAATCAAGTTCAAATTTTCTGATTATTAATTTCACCAATTGTCTATTAAGCCAGTATGTCACTCGAGCAACTAATAGAGACGGCAATAAAACTTCCATAAAAAATACAAAGTTTGTGAAAGGTGGATTGCTGTTTATTTTCATGTAAATACAAAAACATCTTTGCATGAAAAATGATTAAAGTTTCTCCAAAGATAGGATTTTTTTTTAAATCTATCTTTGGATAGAGTGTTTTTAGATTATTTATTACTAAGCAAACTATCTAACTACAAAAAAATCAAAACAAATTCCGCACTTTTAAAATAAATTCATTGACAGCATTCTGATACCGCACTCCCCCTCGACTCAACTGAAAGCTTCACTTATCCCGCCTGCTATACGGCACATTCAGCAAATCAATTGCCCGTTTCTTGGCAGTTTCCCCACGCCGATCATACTTACTTGTTGTACTTGGCGACGCATGACCTGCAAGTTTCGCTATCGTGACGATATCTGCACCCGCATCTAATAGATTTCCGATAAAAGTTCTTCTAAAATCATGAGGTGTAAACGCATCCACATCAGCTTTTTCCCCGCGCCGCTGCAATGCTCGTAACACACCCTGCTCACTCATCCGTCTCGGTATGATTTTCTTTGCCTTATTTAAGGGATAAAATAACGGCCCATTTGCTTTACCCCGAATTAACAACCAATCAGTAACAGCTTGCACACCAGCTTCAGGTAAGTAGACAATTCGTTCCTTCCGCCCCTTCGCCTCACGTATTGTTAATGACCGACTACGCAGCTTAAAATCGCTCAAATCAAGATAAGTCACCTCACTGCGACGCAACCCTACCGTCAAAACTGCCAGCAGTGCCGCATCCCTCCGACCCAATGTAGAGTCATCTTGAATACAATCATCCCAAAGCGCCGAAATTTCTTCAGGATCAATTTCGCGCCCTTTCAACAAACTCTTACCCCGCACAGACTCAATATCACCCGCTCGTCCAGACTCATCCGTAGACATTAACCCCAAGCGCCATGCTTCCTTGAGCGTCCGCCGCAACGCACATAACATTTTATTAGCCATCGCCGGACTGTATTTCTCCATCAGCACTGACCTGACCGCAGCAGTATGCTGGTAACGCAACTTTGACCAATCCAAAGTGCTTGCATCACAAGTACTGTTGGTCAGCAGTTGGGCGATCGCGTTGAGTGCTTCCCGCATCGTCCGCCTTGAACCCTCACCAAGACTGTTAAGGTAAACTTCAGCTGGGTGCATAGTTAGCGGAACTGGTTCAGTTAACGCCAGCGACTCAGGACTAAAATTGGATGCGATCGCAGGAGTGTTCACGGCAGTCAATTAGGAGCTTTAAACTAGATCCTCCCTCAAAAAGAGCTTCCTGTATACCTCTCAGGCGTTAAGGATTGCGAGAATAATCATTTGTATCAGGTATTTCGTGAAATGGTATCACCGCTGCGCGTCTACGTTTATTTGGATAATTTATTTCTTGGAAATCCCTTAAGCAGTTAAGCAGGGGCATCTCCCTGAGACTTTACGACTGTTCCTTGACCCTTTCCATTAAAAGAGGCTAAATCCCCAGATGGAGTAGGTTCAGGCGATTGGGGTGGCTTGGGAGGTTTACCTTTAGAGGCAAATTCTGTGAGGTTTTTGACCACCACATAAAGGACAGGCACTAAGAGCAAGCTAAAAATGACGGAGACCAATAAGCCGCCAAACACCGCCGTACCAAGGGACAAACGGCTGGCTGCACCTGCTCCCGATGCCAGCAATAAAGGAAGGAACCCACACAGGGCGGCGATTGTGGTCATTAAAATCGGGCGGAACCGTTGTTCGACAGCATGGAGCGCGGCTTGGGCGATGGTCATGCCCTGCTCCCGTGAATGGTTGGCAAATTCCACAATCAAAATTGCGTTCTTACTCGCCAAACCAATCAGCATCACCAATGCCACCTGACAGTACAAATCGTTGACTAACCCTCGAAATGAGATAAACACCATCGCACCGAGAACTGCAAAGGGTACGGTCAGCAAAATGATGATCGGGTCGATATAATTTTCGTACTGAGCCGCTAAGATTAGAAACACAACTACAATACCGAGACCAAACAGCACGATCGCTTGTCCGCCAGATTTGGTTTCTTCTCTGGAAAGCCCTGTCCAATCATAACCCAGACCTGGTTGCTCAATCTCTTTAAAGGTCTGTTGCATTGCCGCAATTGCTTGCCCAGAACTGTAACCGGGGGCAGCATTGCCTTGAATCTTGATTGAGCGGAATAAGTTGAAGTGGCTGATTGTTTGCGGCCCTGTAATCGGAGTCACTTTGGCGACTTCATTCAGCAGCACCAGATTACCACCTCTGGAACGGACATTAATTTGACCAATATTGTCTGGAGAGTTGCGAAACTGTTCATCGGCTTGGATATATACGCGGTAGCTGCGCTGGGAGAAGGTAAAATCGTTGACATACTGCCCACCCATGTAAGCGCCCAGAGTATTCATTGCCTGACTAAAATCGACATCAAGGGCTTCTAAGCGATCGCGGTCAATGTCAATCTGATACTGGGGGGTACTAGACGTAAATTGAGTGAATACTTGGCGTAAAGCGGGATTTTGATTGGCTTTGGCAATTATTTGTTGCGCGATCGCCAGAAATTGATCGATACTCAGTTGTCCGTTGGTGCGGTCTTGAAGTTGAAATTCAAAGCCACCCGTTACCCCATAACCAGAGACGGCGGGTAGGTTGGAGGTGAAGATCAATGCATCTTGATTCTGGGCAAAGATGCCATTCAGCCGTTGCACAATCCCTTTCACCGAATGTTCGTCACCCTTGCGTTCTTTCCAATCTTTCAGCTTAAAGAAAAATGTCCCCTGATTTGGCCCATTGCCGTTGAGACCAAAACCGGCAATAACCAGAGACGCTTCCATCTCCGGCACTTCTTTTTGCAGAGTTTGAGACACAGTGTTAACAATTTTTTCGGTGGAGGCGAGGGAGACACCATCGGGAGCCTGAATAATACCAACGATAATACCTTGATCCTCATCTGGCACAAATCCACTAGGGACGGAAATATACATAAACGCTGTTACCGCCAGTCCGAGGATAAATAGTCCAACTACGAACATGCGGATGCGGATTAGAAACTTGGTCAGACGCTCGTATTGCTTCAGTACCCAGCTAAAGCCCCGGTTGAACTGACGAAAGAACCAGCCTAGCGGCCCTCGCCCTTTACCCTCGGCATGATGCAGGAAGAGTCCAGACATACTGGGAGTGAAACTCAGGGCATTGAATAAAGAAATGCCGATGGAAAAGATAATGATCAGTGCGAACTGCCGATACATGATGCCGGTTGCGCCCGGAAAAAAGGACACAGGGATAAATACCGCCATCAACACCAAGGAAGTGGCAATCACCGCCCCGGAAAGCTCCCCCATCGCCTCAAAAGCCGCTTGTCGTCGGTCTAAGCCTTGTTCCATCTTGGCAGCAATCCCCTCAACGACGATGATCGCATCGTCTACCACCAAACCCGTTGCCAGTACCAATCCAAACGTAGTCAAGGTGTTGAGCGAGAAGCCGAAGAGATAAGCAAAGGCCAATGCACCAATCAGGGATACAGGAATAGCGATCGCCGGAATGATCGTCGCCCGCCAATCTTGCAAAAAGACGAAAATCACCACCACCACTAGAGCGATCGCTTCCATCAGCGTCTTGACCACTTCTTCGATTGAGACTTCCACAAACTTGGTGGTGTCGTAGGCGATGACGGCTTTCACGCCTGGGGGAAAGTTTTTCTCTAACTCTGCAATCTGGGCTTCCACGGCTTTGGCAGTATCCAGCGCATTGCTGCCCGGAAGTTGATAAATCAACATGGCAACGCCGGGTTTGCCCTGTACCAATGCCGATGTTGTATAGTCCTTCGCGCCTAACTCGGCTCGTCCCACATCCTTGAGTTTAACTAGTGTGCCGTTGGTGTCGGACTTGATTACCAAATTCTCGAATTCCTTGACATCTTTTAATCTACTATTGATGCGGAGTGGGAAATTCGAGTTTTGATCCGTCTTCGTGGGCGCTTGACCAATCGACCCTGCCCCCACCTGAACATTCTGAGAAGTTAGCGCACTGCTGACATCCGTTGCCGTTAATCCGCGACTAGCTAAAGCGTTCGGATCGAGCCACAACCGCATCGCATATTGGCGTTCGCCTGTCAGCATTGCATCCCCGACACCAGGGACTCGTTTAATGGCATCGGTGATGTACAGGTCAACATAGTTACTTAAAAAGATGTTGTCATACTCACTATTTTCGGCATAGAATCCATAAACTAGCAGAATGCTGTTGGAACGTGCTATAGTAGTTACCCCAGTTTGCCGCACAGACTCAGGTAAAGTCGGTTCGGCGATCGCAGCTCGATTCTGCACGTTAACTTGGTTAATGTTACGGTTACTCGTTGGGTCAAACTGAGTTGAAATGGTGCTGGAGCCGTCATTACCACTGCTTGAAGTCATGTACTGCATCCCCTCAACCCCGTTCACTTGCCGCTCAATCACGGTTGATACGGTATTTTCAACGGTTTGGGCATCTGCGCCAATAAAGACGCTGCTGGTTTGCACTTGAATGGGGGCAATTTCTGGTAAGTTGTTAATCGGCAGCAAGGGAATGCAAATGCCACCGATTAGCAAGATTAATATGGTGCAAACTGTTGATAAGACAGGTCGCTTGATAAAGGTGTCTGCGATCGACATGAGAATTAACTCCTAATAGCGTTTTTTTTTCAACGCAAAGGTACGCGGAGGTTAGCGCAAAGGTGAGGCAGCGAGGTCTTCTCCCTTGGCGTTAGCCTCTCCCTTTGGGAGAAGGGGAGACGCCAAGGGCGATAGCGCCGGCGGCAAGCGAGTCATCGAGCGTCTGGGGGTTTCCCCCATGAGCGACTGCCGACGCAGAGGTTTTTTAAAGATAATTCGCTATGTCCCAAAATAATTAGGCGCATCTTCATAGAGATAAGTACAACATTTCTTAATTCTTCGCGTCCCTCTGCGTTTACCTCTGCGTCCCTACCCTGCGGGAAGGCGTTCGCGTAGCGTCTCGTAGAGAAGCGCCTATGCGTTTAAACTAAGGTTGTGGTTGGATGGGTGCGCCATCTCGCAGTTTGAGAATGTTAGACACCGCTATGCGATCGCCTGGTTTGATTCCCTCTAAAATCGGATAGCGCTCGTTTTGCACTTCACCCAACTTCACAGGTTTTTGATGCACGACGAATTGCGGCTTTTCTTTTGACTTGTCTTCTTTTGTCACCTTTTCCTTTGACTTGTTTTCTTCCACCACATAGACAAAACTCTGTCCGCCAATTCGATTCACCACTTGAGTCGGAATCAAAATTCCCGGCTGCTGGTTCCAAATAATCCGAGCGCGGACATATTGCCCATCCCGCAATTTGCCATTTGAATTAGTAAATCGAGCTTTCACTAAAATAGATTGGCCAGATGTATTCACTTGCGGCGAGATAAAGTTAATACTGCCGGTGGTTAAACGCTTACCTGTGTTAGCATCCAGTAGCTCCACAGCTAATCCCTGACGCAATTGAGCAGCATTGTTAGACGGCACCGAAATTCGCATATCCAGGAGATCGTTTTTGGTAATTGTGGTCAAGTTACCGCCAGTATTCACATAATCGCCCACTTTGACGGAGAAATCGCCAACTATACCAGTAAGTGGTGCAACTATCTGCTTCTGGCTCTGATTAACTTGACTTGAGGCAACTTGAGCCTGGGCTTGCTGCACGTTCGACTGCGCCTGATTAACACTTGCTTGGCCGGCATTTACCTGCTTTTGGGCAGCAGCTAGGGTGGCGATCGCTGCATCTAGGTTATTTTTAGCAATATCGAGTTCTTGCCTTGCCTGTGCGCCTTCAGTTACGAGTATCTTGGTTCGTTGGAACTGCACTTGCTGTAATTTCACATCTGCGGCGGCTTTGACTTGATCGGCTCGTTTGGCTTCTAGTTGTTCCTGGGCGGTTGTTACAGCCGCTCGATTCGAGTTAACCACAGCAATGGCACTGGAGACATTGGCTGTAGTTTGATCCAAGCTTAGAGATACAATTGGGGTTCCTTGGGTGACGCGATCGCCACTGGCTACAAATATGCGTTCGATTCGCCCCTGAATTTGCGGTTGCAGCGAAACCCTCTGCTGGGCTTCTAATGTGCCGACAAACTCAGAGGTAGATTGAACTTGACTCGATTCAATAGTCTGCACCTTCACCGGCAGAGGCGGTGGCGCTGCTGGTGGTGGGGCTTCTCGTTTGCCTAAGAATTTCCAGCCCACAAAGCCCCCGCCCCCAAGCACAAGAATCGCAAGTATTGCCAGCAGCCATGCTTTTCGCTTTCTGGGAGGTTTAGTAGAGGTTTCTTCAGTAGGACGCGGCTCTGTAGACACTGACGCTACGACCGAATCAGAGTTGTTTGTAGCACTATTCTTCAAATCATGAGTTTGATTGGAAGATCCAGATATAATTGGGCGATCAAATGACATAAGAATACTTAACTCCGTCAGACAATTTTAGATTTTGGATTAACCATCAAGGAATCATGAAATCTGGGTTTCCAGGTTTGAATATGTCGTAAATATTTTTCAAAAATGTTGACAGTTTAATCTCTGCGTTTAGCCGTCATTTGCCAAATTCTTTCTAAGGTTTGAATGTGCCGTAGCCGGATTGCTATTAGTTGGTGATGTCTTGTATGCCCCCTTCCAACGGCAACTCCGATATAGAAGAAGCCTGCTGCAACACAAAGAGAAGCTATAAGTAAAAGGCTTCCAGACAAACTATCAATCTGGTCTTGTGTGTCGGTGAGGTTAGTTTGATCGGGTTGTTGAGTAATTAAAGCTGCAAATTGAGAGTGTGCTGTGATGTCAGCAAGAGAGAACCTATTCATAAGACGACACTTTTCTTATAATTAGCTATTACAGAAGCTGAAGCTGGCTTTATACGCCAACAATCCGCTTCAAAATCTCCTCAGTAAACCATTCCGTCCGGTTGACAAAGTTACGGGCCGGAGTCGGCATAAGTTCGAGATAGGTTGCTAGGCGAATTGCCTGACCCAAGTGGCCTTTGATTTCGTAGCGATCAAAGATTTCCACTGCGCTCTCGTGCATTCCCAGTTTCATTAACGTACCCCGCAGATTAACCGTTGCAGGGGCAGGAGATTTCCCGTTAATCAGCGCCTTAATATTGTGAGCGATCGCTGCTCCTTGCTGATAGGCAACCTGAGCAATCGCAGGCTGTGGATTCAAAGGATCGATCGCACAATCTCCCGCCGCAAACACTTCTGGAAATTCTGGCAGTTGCAGAGTTGGTTTAACCAGGAGGCGATTGTATTTATCTCGGTTTTCAGGCGCGATCGGCAGTGCGTCAATCACTGGATGCGTCGCATTCCCAGTTGTCCATACCACTGTAGCGGCTGCTAATCGCCACCATTGTCCATTGCGCTCAAACTCTACGGCTCCCGGATCAACCGCTTTGACTTCAGATCCTAGCAATACCTCGACGGAGGCAGTTCGCCCTTTCAGTGCCGACTGTGCAGTTTCACGCAGGCGATCGCTTGTGGACTCTTTGAGAATCTCAGAACCACGCTGCAAAATCACAATCCGAATGTCCTGCGGGTTCCCACCTAAAGGGATGTACCAAGTTGGCAATAAATCCGCCAGGGTTGCCGCCATTTCCACCCCAGATGCACCAGCCCCCACGATCGCAACCGTCAGCAAAGCACGGCGTTCCTCTGTATCTTCGGTTTGGGTTGCCAACTGCAAGCGGTTTCGTAAGTGCTGCCCTAACGCAAAGGCATCATAAGCGGTGCGGAACGATCGCGTATGTTCTTTTGCCCCAGGTATCCCAAGGTAGCTTGTAGTGCTGCCCAATGCCAGTACCAAATGACTGTAGGAATACTTTAAGCCAGAGTCTAGCTCGACCTGCTTTTGATCCAGGTTGATCGCCTCTACTGTCCCAAGCACAAAGGTAATATCACTCTTGTGCAGCAATGCATCGTAGCGGGGACAGATTAACTCCAGCTTGACTTCGCTACTGAGCAGTTCATACAACAGTGGCTTAAAGACGAAGTTCCACGATTGGTCAATCAAAATAATCGGGCCGGAATGTAAATCTCTCAGATGGAGTGCTGCGAACAATCCTCCAAAACCACCCCCTAGAATCACAATCGGCAGAGCATCATTTGTTTCATGTATCTGTGATCGCGATCGCATAGTTCAACCTCCCTTGGAAAATGCACAATCAGGCGAAATTGTTAGAGATGAGAATCAAATCGAAATGATTGAAGAAGAATTCAGAAGTCAGAATTCAGGAGCGGAGCCGGAGACGCTCCGCCTCCGGTCAGAACAA
>CAXUOL010000118.1:0-12767 GCA_964252435.1 uncultured Nostoc sp. | reverse complement strand
GAACTGAATATCACGTTTTGACAAGGGTTTCACGTTAAGTTGACACCAATGGGCACTGCCGTGCCCATTGGTGTCAACTTAAGCCAAAACCTTTTTAAAATCTCGTTTCTAGCCTCTGGCTAGAAATGCTACTCTTGGCGGCTCTGCCGCGAGTTCGGGAGGCAGAGCCTCCCATTAGGCATTCCCAGTCGGAGACTGGGAACGAGATAAACGAGATAATCTGCTAAAAGCTTTTTCTAGACTGACTTTAACCTTAAGTTGACACCAATGGGCACTGCCGTGCCCCTACACTACACCCCGCGTTGTACCGCATTTGAATGGAAACTGCTATAAGGACGCGTTCGCGCAGCGTCTCGTAAGAGTTGGACGCAAAGAGAAGAAAGAAATGCTTAACTGAACTGTATTGATTAATAGGGCCACTTCCAATCGCGAATTTCCGGCATATCGTCGCCGTACTTATCAATATATTGCTTGTGTTCGATCAGCTTATCTTGCAAATGCTGCTTGACATAAGCTGCCCTATATCCCAATTTTGGTACGCGCTCAATTACATCCATCACTAAATGGAAGCGATCGAGTTCGTTAAGAACAACCATATCAAAAGGGGTGGTGGTAGTTCCCTCTTCCTTATAGCCGCGCACATGCAGCTGATCGTGGTTAGTATGACGATAGGTTAAGCGATGAATCAACCAGGGATAGCCATGAAAGGCAAAGATGATATGTTTATCGGTGGTGAAAATCGTGTCAAAGTCTTTTTCGCTTAATCCGTGGGGATGTTCGCTTTTTGGCTGTAGTGTCATTAAATCGACTACATTCACCACCCGCACCTTTAAATCAGGGAAGTGCTGGCGCAGAATATCCACAGCCGCCAAGGTTTCTAAGGTGGGAATATCCCCAGCACAAGCCATTACTACATCTGGATCGCCGTCTTGATCGTTGCTTGCCCATTCCCAAATGCCGATGCCTTTGGTGCAGTGCTTGATGGCAGCATCCATATTTAGATATTGCAATGCTGGTTGCTTTCCAGCAACAATGACGTTAACATAGTTGCGGCTTCTCAGGCAGTGATCGGTTACTGATAGCAAAGTGTTGGCATCGGGCGGCAAATACACGCGAACGATTTCTGCTTTTTTGTTAACTACATGGTCAATAAAACCGGGATCTTGGTGGGAGAAACCGTTATGGTCTTGTCGCCAAACGTGAGAGGTGAGTAGGTAATTGAGGGAAGCAATTGGTTTACGCCAGGGAATATGTCTGGTAGTTTTCAACCATTTGGCGTGCTGATTGAACATTGAGTCAATGATGTGGATGAAAGCTTCGTAGCAAGAGAAAAAGCCGTGGCGTCCTGTGAGGAGGTAGCCTTCTAACCATCCTTGACAACAAGTTTCGCTGAGAATTTCCATCACCCGACCGTCGGGGGAAAGGTGGTCATCTTCGGGGAGGATCTGGGCTACCCAATCCCGGTCTGTGACTTCTAACACAGAACTTAAGCGATTCGATACTGTTTCGTCTGGGCCGAGGATGCGGAAGTTGCGACTTTCTTGGTTAAGTTGCATGATATCCCGCAGGAAAGTTCCGGCAACTTGGGTAGCTTCAGCGATCGCTTGCCCTGGTTTGAGAACATCTACGGCATAGTTTTGAAAGTCGGGCATTTTCAGGTCACACAGCAAAATGCCGCCGTTAGCGTGGGGATTGTCACCCATGCGCCGATGCCCTTTAGGAGCCAGTTCTGCTAGTTCAGGAATCAGCTTACCGTTGCTATCGAAGAGTTCTTCTGGTTTGTAACTCTTCATCCAATCTTCTAAGAGTTTCAGGTGTTCTGGCTGTTTGGCGATGTTTCCAAAAGGAACTTGGTGCGATCGCCAATAACCTTCAGTTTTTTTACCATCAACTTCCTTGGGCCCCGTCCAACCTTTGGGGGTTCGCATGACAATCATCGGCCACTGGGGACGTTTGGTGAAACCATGTACGCGGGCTTCCCTTTGGATGCTTTGAATTTCAGCGATCGCTATATCTAAAGTCGCCGCCATCTGCTGGTGGACATCTGCGGGCTCGTCACCTTCAACAAAGTATGGCTTGTAGCCGTAGCCTACAAATAGGCTTTCTAATTCCTCACGGCTAATCCGTGCTAGTACTGTTGGATTAGCAATTTTATATCCATTCAAGTGCAGGATCGGCAGTACAGCCCCATCATGCACGGGGTTCAGAAACTTGTTAGAATGCCAGCTAGTCGCTAAAGCACCTGTTTCAGCTTCGCCGTCACCGACAACAGCAGCAACAATTAAGTCAGGGTTATCAAAGGCAGCACCAAAAGCGTGGACGAGGGCATAACCTAGTTCCCCGCCTTCGTGGATCGAACCAGGGGTTTCCGGCGCAACGTGGCTGGGAATACCACCAGGGAAAGAGAATTGTTTGAAGAGTTTCTGGATTCCTTCAACATCCTGGGAGATGTTGTGATAATACTCGGTGTAAGTGCCTTCTAGGTAGGTGTTGGCTACCAGTCCAGGGCCTCCATGACCAGGGCCAGCAATATAGATTGTGTTGAGGTCATATTTTTTAATCACCCGATTCAGGTGAACATAGATAAAGTTTAGCCCTGGTGTAGTTCCCCAGTGACCCAAAAGCCTGGGTTTGATGTGTTCCAGCTTTAGCGGTTCTTTTAGTAGCGGATTGTCCAGTAGATAGATTTGCCCAACGGAAAGATAGTTAGCTGCACGCCAGTAGGCGTTTATCTTACGTAATTCTTCATCAGTTAAAGGCTTTGTTTGTGGAGGACTGGCTAATGTCATTTCGACACTCCATTACAAAAGGATTTTGACGGATTCACCAGTATGTAATCTTACTTATTTTCAAGATGATGGCCATCTAACCGATGATGAATTTTTCAGCCTTTGTGACTAAATTCTTTGGATTTGGGCAGAGGATGGAGAGCAATGTCTACGATGGGCTACACCTACGCTATTGATTAATCCTATCAATCGGCATTTTCTTCACCTAGAGCTTTCTGTACAAAATAACCATAATATGAATCATTATATTTGGTGGTTTCAAGCGCTTCGCATAATCCTGATTTACTTGCATATTTGCGTAGGCGTAGCCCGTCGTATACATCGCTGGGTGCTAAACATGGCTGAAATACTCAATAGTACTTATGTATCATGCTTAAGTCCTAGTTATGTAAAAACCCTAAAGACATAAAGAACTAGATTGTGTAAAACGGAACAGTTATCTTTGAAGTTTTGGAGTTTAGGGATGTCAAGCGATCGCCTGGGTGTGCTTGAGGAAATTTTGGCCCGTTATCGTAAACAGGTGTCAAGTAAAGAATTGACGTTGACAACGACTCCTGATGAAGACAAGGAGCGAATTAAGTTGCAGATCACCGACGTGAAAAAAGTGATGCAGCCGTATGAGCAAGAGTACTGGGAGATTCTCTCAGAGCAGTCAGGATCTATCGAAATTTCAGAACAAGAGGCACAGGTTGTAGTTGCACAAATTGTGAACCAAGTTCGTAAATTTGAGGGAAATGAGCTTACCTATCCTGATGAAGCCCTTATGCTCTTAAAAGAAATCCGAGATAAACTGAATCAGCCAGATAAATCAGCAGCAGCAAAGCTCAAAGGAGTAATTTCTTTAATTCCCCCTTTTGTGGGAATTTCTTACGAAGCGGAGCTAGATACAGAAAACTTCTTACGTAAGTATTTTCCACCTTTTATTAACTTGATTAACAGAACAATTAAAAAAAAACAGATTCCTTAATTTATAGTGAACACCACTTCAGTAATTTAAGCACTCCTTCTAGCTCAAATATAGAAGTATCAAACGAATTTAGAGAGTTTCTTGAGGATACTGGAATAAAGTTTGCACATCGAAATCGTGAAAGTGTTTCTCTGAATGATTTATTTGTCTTTCCTAACCTAAAACTCATAAATGAATCGTTAGAAGAATTTCCATCGAAGAAGATTTCAGGTGAAAAACTATTAGAATATGATAGCCGTATCCTTATTTTAGGAGATGAGCAGTCAGGTAAAACTACTCTTGCAAAAAAAATATTCTTAGATGCTCTTTCCTCTGGATTCTCCAAAAATCCTGTTTGTGATCGCTTATTGAAACAGATTATTTTGCGCCACTGTTATATGCACGATATAGGATTTAGAGATCGTCAAAAATTAGCAACCATGCTTAATATTTCAATGCACGATCAGCGTTCAATTTTGATCACATCAAAAATAACTCAAGATTAGTTTATTGCTCACATAAAAATGAAATGCTGTGAAGCTATGGTCAAGCGATAACAACAATTTGATAAGAAAGCACCACTGACTCTTGTGTTAAACCGCCTTCACCTGAAGGTATGACAATTGTACCTGGTATAATAGCGCGTCGTAGATTAGTAGTTAAAGGAACTACTACAGATGTTGTTGTAAACTGAGCTAGTCGATCTCGCTGAACAATAATAACTGGTCGGATACCTGCTTGCTCTGAACCTCGACTCGAATTCAAATCAGCTAAATAAACATCTCCTCGCATCAAACTGCGTCTTCTTGTTGAAGTTGGGAGAGATAATCAGTTAAAACGGATTCTGCAAAAGCTAAATCTTCATTAGCAAACTCAGTTTTCAATGCAGCAGCCTCGACATCAGAAATAGCATCCCAATGCTGAGTTAGTTTTTTTTTCTGGAGAGAGATAGCAAAATCTAATACTTCTTCTTGAAAAGACAAAGGCAATTGGGACAATATTTCCAGTAGTTGCCTGTGAATAGTTGTTGTTGGTTTTTCTGGCATTGCCACATTTCCTAGATTAATAGATAGAGTATGTACTCTAATTTTCTCATGCTTCAAGCTTTGCTTTGCCTTGAACTATCCAGTACAGCAAAACTAGCTAGAGGTAGATCAAGGAATAACCTAATTATTTATTTCTAATAAGCCAGGTGGTGGTGTAATTTCAATGCGACCAGATGGCAAGTCTACCACTGGTGCGATCGCTTCCACAAATGGAATCAAAACAGTCTTTTGCTTTTTGTCATTTGTCATTTGTCCTTTGTCAGTAGTAAATGATTCATGCAACTTGACTTCTAACAAATCATTGCCAGCAGGGATGATGTCTACCACAGTACCCACGAGTTCGCCAGATGCTTGCATGAAAACTTCCAAACCAATCAAATCGAGGACATGATATTCATCTTTGCCTAATTGGGGGCGATCGCTTGCTGGTACCATTAACTTACAACCGCGCAAAGCTTCCGCGCGATCGCAATTTTCCACGCCAGCTAATTTGATTACATATAAGTTTTTATTACTGATATAACGTCCTGTTAATAATTCGATTGGTTGCGGTTCTGTGTCACCTGAACACAACAACCAACGTTTTCCCGGCACTTCAAATCTTTCAGGAAAGTCTGATACAGGATAAACCCTTAATTCTCCAGCTAATCCTTGAGGGGCAACAATTTTACCAATTTCTAGCCAATTATCTTCTAATTTGTCATTTGTCATTGGGGAAAAAATTCTTATAATTCCTAACTCCTAACTCCTAACTCCTAACTCCTAACTCCTAACTTCCCCTCATCAGGCAGTCACAGTCGCACGCTTATAAGCTTCTTCAGCCACTTTTGCTAAACGTTGCATAGCAGTGACAATCTCCTCATCGCTGCCTGTAAGGCTGATGCGGAAGCATTGATGCTTGTGCGCCCACTCTTGCTCTAAACCGGGGAAGAAGCTATTTCCAGGGACAATAATCACACCTACTTGCTTAACTAGCTGATAAAATTCCCAGTCGCTAATGGGTAAATCCTGTAACCACAACCAAGCAAAAATTGCCCCTTCACCGCGATGGAGGAACCAAGGTAAATTCTTGGGCATCGCTTGTTCTAAGCTAGTTTCTAAAACGGCAAATTTATTTTGATAAAAGGGACGGATGACAGTGTGAGAAATTTCCACTAAAGCACCAGAATTGATTGCAAAAGCTGCGATCGCTTGGCCGTAACGTGAAGAATGGAGGCTCATATTTGACTGAAAACACTCCAGCACTTCAATCCACTTTTCATCCCCAATAGCTATACCAATCCTTTCTCCTGGTAATCCCGCTTTCGATAAACTCATACAGTGGAGAATATTATCACCAAACACTGGTGTCATTTCGGTAAAATTTAATGCTGGAAAGGGAGGCGCATAAGCCGAGTCAATTAACACGGGTAGATTGTAAGGCGCAGCCAGGGCGGCAATCTTTTTCACCTCATCATCGCTGAGGACGTTACCAGTAGGATTACAGGGGCGAGAGAAGAGGATACAACCAGTATTTTCTGTAATCGACAGTTGGCTGAAGTCAGGGCGATATTTAAATCGGTGGGCAGCTGCATCAATATCAAGAGTTGGTTTGTAGGCGATTAGGGCTTTTGGAACTAAGCAGATACCGCCGTAACCTGTGTAGTCAGGGCTAAGGGGTAAAACGATTTGTTTTAACTCGCCGCTAGGGGTATAGCCACCGAAGGTATTGGCAGCATAGAAGTAGAGGGTTTGACTTCCAGGGGTAATGAGGATATTGCGATCGCTTAAGTTTAACCCGTAGCGTTTGTTGAAGTCATTGGCGATCGCTTCAACAAATGGTGCATAGCCCTGACTTGAGCCGTAGCGGCAAACTACCTCACCATATTCTGGGCTAGCCAAAAGTTGTGCAGTACAATCCCGCCATAACTGCTCTACCTCTGGCAAAATCAACGGATTACCAGCACTCAAATTAATAAACTGCTGCCCTGCACTCGCTCGTAATGTCTCGATAATATCCTTCATGATTGCTCTGACACCAGTCAGGTTGGACATTTGAGCGCCAATTTGAGTTAGGGCAGGGTTCATAAGCTGTAACAAAATGTATTAATTGAGGGGTGGACAAATGATTTAGTGTTCGCTGCTAACATCCAGTTTACATCGTTGCCAAAACAGCTGTTGCCGCCTTTAACCAATCTAGTACCGCAAGGCGGAAGTCAAAAGTCAAAAGTCAAAAGTCAAAAGTATTATGGAATAAGCTATTTAGGGCTTTTCAATGGTCTGCTTATTTACGCCGTGCTGTACTAGCTAGAGAATGATATTGTGAACTACCCCAGCCTAGCAAAGCTAGAGGGTGGGGCTTCCAACTTCACGGAGGAATGCCGCATCTTAGACTTGCGTCCTCGAATTGGTCTTACTTCCTCTCCATTGGCGTTAGCCTCCCCCGTCCCCGAGGAGGACAGCATTCTGATACCTTCTGCTCTAATATTTATTGCAGCATTGCCATCTCTATCATGATGAGTCCCACAACTTGGGCAAATCCAAGTCCTTACATCTAGCGGTAACTCAGAGATTTGATAATGACAATTAGAGCAAAGCTTGGAGCTGGGGAACCATCGATTTATTTCTACCAACTTCCCGCCGTCACGTTCTAATTTGTAACCTAAGAAATTGACGAAGGTTCCCCATCCTGTATCAGATATTGCTTTGGAAAGTTTGTGGTTACGAACCATGCCCAAGACATTTAAGTTCTCGACTACTACCACTTGGTTGTTATCAACTATCTTTCTAGACAGTTTGTGTAAGTAATCTTGGCGGACATTGCTAACTTGTTCGTATATCCTAGCGACAATTTTGTTTGTCTTTTTACGTCGATTGCTGCCTTTTACTTTACGTGCAGCAATGCGTTGTTTTTTGGCTAATTTTTTCTCATATTTGGCTAAGTGTTTGGGGTTTGGATACTTGGAAACTTTCTCACCATCATAAGTAATTGCAAAATCTTTGATGCCCAAATCAATTCCAATAATCTTGCCATCGGCTTTTGATATTGGATGCTCACTCTCTTTTGTCAAAGATGCTACTTCGGGTTCATATTCCATCAACACAGAAGCATAGTACTTACCCGATGGGCATTTACTAACAGTCACAGTTTTGATAGTTCCATCAAGAGGTCGGTGTATTTTGGCTTTGACTATACTCAATTTACCGGGGAACTTCAAGCATTCATTAACCTGCTTCACTTTCTGTGGATACTGAATTGATTGACGATGATGCTTTGATTTGAATCTTGGATATTTTGCTCTACCATCAAAAAAGTTTTGATACGCACGGCTCAGATTAAGACTCACAGATTGCAAAATCTGTGAATAACATTCACCCAACCATTCAGTCTTCTTATCTTTTTTGAGCGCTGGCAATAAAGAATTCAGACCAGACTGAGACAAGCTTTTACCAGTTGCTTTGTAAGTTTCGATACATTTATTCAAACCATGATTCCACCACCAACGCGCACAACCAAAATGTTCTGCAAGTATTTGAATCTGCTCATCAGTGGGGTATAGCCTGACCTTTATGGCTTGCCGTCTCATCTATACTTCTCCCAAACATCGATCTATTACTATTATATATATATTCCAGTAACAGCGCAAATAAAATGTTTGGCTACTTTCTGTTCTATCCCCTTTGCTCCCTGCCCCCTGCACAAGAGCCTCTTTTTCAATGCTATGAGGGGACTGGGGACAAGAGGAATTATCAATGCCCCATATCCTTAAAAGCACTCTCCGATATAAACTCAAATAAGCCTATTTACACAACTATAAAGGAGCGCTGACATTGCAAGTTAAAGCAGCAGTGGCTTACAGCGCAGGTAAGCCGTTGACGATTGAAACCGTTCAACTATCGGGGCCACAAGTTGGCGAAGTGTTAGTTGAAGTGAAAGCAAGCGGAGTTTGTCATACCGACGCTTTTACCTTATCGGGTGACGATCCCGAAGGTTTATTTCCGGCTATTTTGGGACATGAAGGTGCTGGTGTGGTAGTAGAAGTAGGCGCTGGTGTCACCAGTCTCAAACCAGGGGATCGCGTGATTCCCCTTTACACTCCCGAATGTCGCCAGTGCGAATATTGTTTGAGTTTCAAAACTAATCTCTGTCAAGCCATTCGCCTAACTCAAGGACGCGGTGTGATGCCCGATGGCACTAGTCGCTTTAGTCTCGATGGGCAGATGATTCATCATTATATGGGTACATCCACTTTTGCTAACTATACGGTGTTGCCGGAAATCGCTTTGGCAAAAATTCGGGAAGATGCCCCCTTTGATAAGGTTTGTTACATTGGCTGCGGTGTGACTACTGGTATTGGTGCAGTTATCAATACTGCCAAGGTGGAAGCGGGAGCAAATGTTGTGGTTTTCGGCTTGGGTGGTATAGGCTTAAATGTCATCCAAGGAGCGCGGATGGTAGGGGCGAATATGATTGTCGGGGTAGATATTAATCCCAACAAGCGCGCCTTGGCAGAAAAGTTTGGCATGACACACTTTGTTAATCCTCAAGAAGTAGAGGGTGATTTAGTTCCCTATCTGGTTGATTTAACAAAAGGCGGTGCTGATTACAGCTTTGAATGCATTGGTAATGTTAAATTGATGCGTCAAGCATTAGAATGCTGTCATAAAGGTTGGGGTGTGAGTGTGATTATTGGTGTTGCTGGTGCTGGACAGGAAATCAGTACTCGTCCTTTTCAATTAGTAACTGGGCGCGTTTGGAAAGGTTCGGCATTCGGTGGCGCTAGAGGGCGTACAGATGTGCCAAAAATTGTTGATTGGTATATGGAAGGTAAGATAAATATTGATGATTTAATTACCCATGTGATGCCCATTGAGCAAATTAATGATGCTTTTGAATTAATGCACAAAGGTGAATCAATTCGCAGTGTAGTGACTTTCTAATTCGTAATTCGTAATTCGTAATTCGTAATTTGTGCCTGATGCTTACGCAGACAGTCCTGTTTCAGATAAGGTTTAAATCTCTATCTGAAACATAATTATGAATTATGCATTTTAAAATTATGTAGACCCTACAAAGCTGAAAAAAGGCAAAAAAACTGATGCCAAACCTCTACGAAAATGACTTCTACAGTTGGACTCAACAACAAGCGAACCTTTTGCGTCATCACCAATGGAACCAGCTTGACTTGCCAAATTTAATTGAGGAAATCGAATCTTTGGGAAGAAAGGAACGCCAAGAATTGAGAAATCATTTTAGTGTGTTAATTGGACATTTACTCAAATGGGAATATCAACCAAAGCAACGCAGCCGTAGTTGGTTAGCAACAATTAGAATACAACGACGAGAAATTTTTAAGTTGTTGAGCGAGAATCCTAGTCTGAAACCTTATATTGAAGAAGCACTCCAGGAATCATATCAAAATGGTAGGGATTTAGCGTCAGGAGAAACAAATCTGCCACTCTCAACTTTTCCCAAGCAATGTTTATATCTTTTTGACGAAATTTTGAGCGATCGCTTTTATCCGGGTGAACCTGCGACAGATGATTTAATGGAATAAAAGCAATGTTTAAAAAAGGTATACATCCATGAAAAGCTACGCTTATTTGCTGTTTTTACATCACAGCTAGTGCAGCAAACCGCGATATTCTGGTCGTGGCTTCAGGAGTGCTGAGTAACTCTTGAGAGAAATCGGGGGATTGAAGTAAGGATGAGAAATTAGCAAAATTCGTTAACTCGATAAGACTCCATCAAAGTATCGATCGATTTCTGCCGTAAGTATTTCAAAGTCTACAGGCTTGGTCAAGTGGCATTTAAAACCAGACTTAAGCGCAAGCTCCTTGTCCTCTTGGCTACCGTAGCCGGTCAGTGCAATCAGAATTGAGCGAGTAAATTTGGAGTCTTTACTCAGTTCCTGTGCAACGGCGAATCCATCCATTTCGGGAAGTCCAATGTCACAAATAATCACTTGAGGCTCAAGCTTATTTGCAGTTTCTACCCCTAAAATTCCATTGTTGGCAATGGAAACTTCATGCCCAAAATGCTCAAGTACTGCTTGTAATGATATGGCTGAATCCTCGTTGTCTTCAATGACTAAAATCTTCAACGATTTTTTCGCCGCCTCTGTAATCTCTAGGTCGTTGTCCAAGGCTGTAATCTCTTCGCATATAGGAAGAGTGACTTTGAATTCTGCTCCTAAATTAATCCCTCTACTTGAGGCTTCAACATTACCACCATGAAGTTCCACAAGACTTTTTACTACTGAAAGTCCCAAACCTAGCCCGCCCCGCGAACGATCTAAACTGCGATCGGCCTGGGTAAATGGCTCGAAAAGTTCTGGTAATATTGTCGGGTCTATGCCGATGCCTAAGTCTCTTATAGATAAGACCGCTACACTGCCTGAGCCATTTTCACCTGGAATAACTGAGAAATCCACCCAGATTGTCCCATCTGGCTTGGAAAACTTTAAGGCGTTATCAAGAAGGTTCCCAAAGATTTGGAAGAAGCGAGTGGAGTCAACATAAGCCCACACGGGCGTGTTTGGCAGGTCTTGTACTACGTTAAGATTCCATCTCTTGATTGCTTGTGCATGGTCATTGAGACTCTGGCGAACTAATTCCACCAGATTAACCTTCTCAAGGTTTAATGAAATCTTCCCATAAGTGATGGACGATACGTCAAGTAACTCATCGATCAATTTCGAGAGGTGCTTAATCTGGTGTTGCATCCTTAAAACTGTTTCCCCAACTGCGCCAGTCTCGCCTAGCTTTAACTTCAGTAGCTGAACGCTGTTGGAAATGGGGGCAACGGGATTCCTCAGCTCGTGAGCCAGCATCGCAATAAATTTGTCTTTCAGGGCGTTTTGGTTCGTTAGTTTCTGGAAAAGTTGCACGTTGGCGATCGCAACTGCTGTAGTATCGGTCAAAATCTCTAGCATTCCGATCTCTTGGGGCGTGGCTAGGTGGTGTGTACTCCAGTAGGCTCCAATCGCACCCAATGGATCGGAAACCCGAATGGGAACCATCACTAAACTTTTGACAAAAGTCACCTTATATGCTTCGATGGGAATTCGTGCATCCTGGTAAATGTCCTCAATTATGGCTGCTTTTTTATTGAGCATTGCCCAACCGGAGATGCAAGACTTGAGCGGAAAACGCATACCTTTCCAAAGTGGGCCAATGGCGTTTTCATCGACATAGTGGCAACATTCACCATCCCGCAATACAAAAGTGACTCCATCAGCATTTGTGAGATCGCGAGCAGCCAAACGCACAATCTCAATAATTTCTTCAATAGTCCGCACACAAGCCAAATCCTTTACAACGGAAAGCAGCCTGTTGTAAGACGAAATGCTATAGCTTTGATCTGAATTCTGTTCTTGAGAGATGGAGATGTCTAATATATTTTTCATAAAGAACTCCGAACAAAAGGATGTCTGTATAAGAACTTAGCTAAAGCGGGTAGGTTCAATAGACACCTACTCTTAATCGTAATCTTAACTTTGATATTGAGAGTACAATCTGTTACCGCATTTTTGCTTTTCCTTATATAGTATGAAATTCTTCAAAAGTGCCAAGTAAATATTCGCAATTTACTTTTATTTACTAATGCAACTTCTAGTGTTTAATCTACTGGGGTTAAGTAGCAGCTTAAACTGGTTATTTAGGCGTAGTATTTGCAAGAGAATCGAAGATGCGTCACAATCCTTTGTAGATATTGCCGATCGCAGGCAAATTATTTGGCGATCGCTAAATAATACTCAAATCGCTCCCGGAGTTGTTCAACCGTCAAATTTTGAGTCCAGTACTCCACTAAGGCATGACCAAATGCCCAGGCGTTGCGATCGGGTGAAGCGGAGTTTTCTAGCAATAGCGGCCAAAGGGATAGCAATTCAAAGTTGAGCGAGTTGGAGTTGCTTGTATTCAAGAGCGAGAAAAGCTCATATCCCATTTGCAGTTTGCCAATCACAATCGGCAACTGTTCCACGGGAATTTGCTCTGCCAGCATAT
>CAXUOL010000117.1:0-12792 GCA_964252435.1 uncultured Nostoc sp. | reverse complement strand
ATTTGGTCGTCGTAACTGCTATTTGCCCAACGCACGTAGATAAAAATTAATACCCATGCTGAGACAATTACCAGCGCTCCTAATAAAATTCCCAGGCTGAGACCAGGAACTACTAATGACCCCAGCAAGGGCTTATTGAACGCAATTAATAGGATAAAGCCGAAGTAAATAAACATCATGGCTCCACTGAGAATCAGGGATATCCGCCAACGTTCAGCGGCGAGAGCCTGGAGAGCCTTTGTGCGATCGTTCATGTCTTCCTTTAGGTTGAGAAGATTAGGTCAGATTGTCTCATTGAAGCTGATTTCTGCGTAATTTTCTTAAAGATTGTTAGTAAATCTATTGCTATATCAGGTAATAAAATTAACTTTGCAAAGTGATATACCAAAATAACAAGACAATAGCGACTCTGTTTTGAGTCAAGAAACATAAAACCATAGATGCAGCTAGATATAAATAAACCCGATCTATTCAGCGATTCATGATCATTTACACTGTAGTTCTTTATACTTTTATATTTGTAAGTAGCTCAGTAATTAAATTTTTATATACTAAAAAATAAAATAAATACGTAGTTACTAGCAAGCTTTAAAATTCTTCAAGTGTTATAAATTTTTTTTTAAGCTATCAAATCAACTGAAATTAATAAAAGTAGTAAATTTTAATTTATAAAATATACCAGAAATCACTGTAGCTTTTTACGTAAATACTTTAGTAACATTTATACCATAAGCTTGTTACTACACAGATGGGGCATTACCAAAATTTAGTAAAGTATGTTTATCGAAACACTCATCACAGAGCCGATTCATTTTTTTAGAATCGTTATAATTGTTATATTTTCCATCACTTTGCATGAACTTGCTCACGGCTGGGCTGCGATGAGTCAGGGAGATAATACTCCACAACAAACTGGTCATCTGACGCTGAATCCTGTAGTTCACATGGGCAAAGAATCAATCATTTTTCTCTGTCTTATGGGTATAGCTTGGGGACAAATGCCCGTCAACCCATCTAAGTTTCGCTCTGGTAAGCTAGGCAACATTTTGGTATCGGCAGCCGGGCCATTATCAAATCTGGCTTTAGGCGTTTTATTTATTATGGTGCTGAAATTTATTTCTAATCTAAGTCTTTCAGAAATTTTGAGTGAGGATTTTTTTTATTTAGCAGCTCGGATTAATTTGACATTATTTCTGTTTAATCTCTTGCCAATTCCACCACTTGATGGATTTCATATTTTCAGTGAAATTTTTCCTCAGCTAAAGCCACTGCAATATAGCCAATTTGGACTCTTTGCCATGATGCTTATATTCATAATTCCAGAATTTGGGATGGGACTTGGTAGCATTGCTGAATTATTTATCCAGTCAGCATTGAGGATGTAAACAGCAACTTTTAGAAAAATACAAAAGCTTCGTAGGAATTGCAGGTTATTCTTACTTCTTAGAGCGCTATTTTCAAATCATTAATCATGATTTGAAAATTATTTATTAGAGTATTATTTTGTTATTGTCTTTACAGATTATAAATAGTGTTATTGTTTTAATATCTTCACCCACAAGTTCAATTTCTTCTGCAATTCGTCCAAACTTTAGCTGTATTTTAGGTAACTGCTAATGATAGGCAGTTGCCACACATGTTTTTTTAAGTAAAAGTACTGAATAATAGTGGATAGGAATTACTTCAGTAATCTTAACATTGAAGTTAGTGGATATGCTTAGTTACCTTAAAGGCACAATTTGAGTGACAAGATTACTGTGTTTAATCTGGAAGATTTTTTTAACCTTTCATCTGACCTATTCTGTATCATCGGACAAGATGGTTTTTATGAGCAAGTGAATCCAGCATGGGAACAAGTGTTGGGATGGAAAGCGGAAAACTTAATCGGGTATCCGTGGCTGGGATTAGTGCATCCAGAGGATATCACAATCTGTCACTTGCCAACGGAACCACAGCAACAGTTGCACTGGGACAGCCGTTATCTTCATAAAGATGGTAGTTATCGGTGGTTGTGTTGGAGTTTATCAACTTCTGAAAAGGGACTCATTTATGCAGTAGGTAAAGACATCAGCCAACAACTACGGCGAATAGAAGCGCTGCAAACTGAACGCGAAAGCCTTTATAACCTACTCAATCAGTTACCAGCTTTTCTCTATCTGCAACCCAAGGATTACGGGGTGGGATTCTATAACCAACGCTTCCGCGACGTATTTGGAGATCCTACAGGAAAACGTTGTTACGAGGCGATCGCCGGCTTAAAGCAACCTTGTCCTGAATGTCCCACCTTTCGTGTTTTTGACAGTAATGCTCCGCAACTCTGGGAATGGGTGGATAGTAAAACAGGTCGAGTATATCAGATTTACGATTATCCGTTCAAGGATATGAATGGTGAGCCAATGGTTGTGGAAATGGGTTTAGATATTACTGCTGTCAAAAAAGCAGAGGCTGCTTTGCGACAGCGAGAGCAAGAATTAACTCTAAAAAACCAACAACTTCAAGAAACCCTTGAACAATTACAAAAGACCCAAGCACAACTAATTCAAACAGAAAAAATGTCTTCTTTGGGACAATTAGTCGCGGGTGTAGCTCACGAAATTAATAATCCTATTAATTTTATCAATGGCAATATTACTCCTGCTAAAGAATACATTCAACAATTGGTAGAAATACTGCAACTTTACCAAAAAGAATATCCTCATCCAACACCAGTTATTCAGGAAAGAATAGAAGCGATCGAGTTAGATTTTGTCATTCAAGACCTACAAAAATTACTAGATTCCATGAAAATGGGCAGCGATCGGATTCGTAACATTGTACTGTCGTTGCGGAACTTCTCACGACTAGATGAAGCAGAAATGAAAGCAGTGGATATTCATAGCGGTATTGATAGTACGCTAATGATTCTGCAAAACCGCCTCAAAGCCAAGCCTGACAGTTCCCAAATTCAAATTATTAAAGACTACGATCGACTTCCTCTAATAGAGTGTTACGCCGGTCAACTTAACCAGGTATTTATGAATATCATCACTAACGCGATCGATGCTTTGGAAGAGTTATATGTCAATAACCAGGAGTTAAGTTGCAATCCGCAAATTACTATTAGTACTAAGTTACTCAACTCAGATTGGGTTGCTATTGAGATTGCTGACAATGGAGTGGGAATGTCACAAGAAGTTCAACAACGTCTATTCGATCCCTTCTTTACAACTAAAGTAGTAGGTAAAGGAACTGGTTTAGGGATGTCAATTAGTTATCCAATTGTCACAGAAAAACATCAGGGTCAACTGCGATGTATTTCATCTCTAGGAGAAGGAGCAACGTTTATAATTGAGATTCCTATTCGACAAAATAAATCCATACAGCCAAATTTACTTGCTGACAATAAATAAATGCAACAATACTAAAAATCCATAATTTTTTGGGATTTTATATATAAAGTTTTCCAGCAGTTATAAACTAGAATCATAATATATGTTTGTAGTGACACAACTATTTGTACCACTACTGTGTAATCAGCAAAAATTATAATTGCTTTATCATCTAATTATCTATACTGGCAGAAAGAATTTTACTGTAATATTCAGTTTTTGCATAGATGCTAATAATACTATCACCAACTGCAAAAAAAGTACCTTTTTGCTCATTTTTAGAGAATTGCAAATTTGGGTATTTCGCAGCAGCTTCGTCAACAGTCATGGCTTTGGCTTCGATTTCATCTGGTAACAGTCCAGTAGAACCAATGTAAAATACTAAAGGAGATATTTTATCTTGGTAGATATTTTCTGCATATTCTTCTAACTTGTTATTTGCCACTGTTAAAGCTGCAACCATTTCTTCTTTGCCGATCTGCTTCCCATTTTGTTTATCCTGTAATAACTGCGCCAAACTATCAGCAGCAACTTTCTTAAGAATACCTCCAACAATGCCATTTTGCTCAAGCCCAAGAAAATTATCAAAAATTGGTTTCATCAACTCGTCAACTTTTGTAATCTTGGTGCGTGATGACAATAACCTGTGCCTAACAGCGAGATTCTCATGAAATACCATATCAAAACTCGGCTTCATGATAATTTCTCCAGTTTCTTTGTCATAAAGGCGATACATTTTATTGAGAAACTTGTTAGCAGAAGGGAGCTTACTCAGGTTCAGAATATCTTGACTGCCAATATCGATTTTATAGCTCAATTTTGAGTCAATAGTACCATCGACTAAAGCTTGGTTGATATCAGTGTATTCGTTAGTTGTAGGAAAGTTGATGTAAATATTTTTAGACAGATAGTGCTTTTTAAAATCATCTAATTGTGTCTCGATAAATACATCTGACTCTTTTTTCAAGTGAGCGCAAATAATACTAGTCAGTACTTTAATTTCTGCTAGTTCATTAAATAGTCCATCAATACTGCTGTAACAACTATTAGCAGCTACAAGTGGCAAGTTATCTAACTGAATCGTATGTTCTGCCCGAAAGTCAAATTTTTCTGCATCCAGTATGCCTTTTTCTTTGAGTAAATCAAAGACTTTTTTACTGCTAATTTTGACTTGTAATGAATTTACGTTGATTTTGCCGTCACTTACAATCGTGTAATTATTAAAGGTGTTGAGGTCGTTTACTAATAAACCTGCTACTTCTATCGTAGGAGTTTGGTCTTCAACTTTAGCAAGTTTAACTCTACGTTGGACAAGCATATTGATAGTAGCAGTATTGCGATTAAACTGAAACTCGCCCATACCAACATAGTCAGCATCATCCATATATTCTGTTTTCAACCAAGGTTGGAGCAGTTCTCCATTTTCGTTTCTAACACCTCTAATACGTTTAATACCTGTTCTTTGATAATGTTCTTGTAGGTGCTTAATATTGACTATAATATGATTGCGATATTGGGCAAAAATTTGGATTAGTTCTACTAGAGAAATCTGATTCTTTGTCATATTGCCACCTTCCATATAAAGGTCAAGAATCTTTTAAAGCCACGGCTATCGAAGCTTATTAATGTTCCAAAATAAGCTCTGATAACCGTGCAAAATTTAATGGTAAATTCGTGGACAATTGAGGGTTTAAGTTTAAACGCATAGGAGCGCAAAGTTTATTTAAGTCTATTCTTTACGAACTTAGACAAAGCTTTACTTCGCGTTGCATACTTGCTAGACATTCCTCTTTGATAGTACAATTGTATCACAAAAGTGCCAAGTTGTGTAGGCGTAGTCCGCCATAGGCATCGCTTGATATGTCTGTTCCTAACCGTCTGAAATATCCAATTCAGGCGAACAGCAAGGAACCAGCACGTTATTTTTTCGCACATTTAGGCTCCGGGTTTGAAATAATCAAAGAGGCGATCGCCTGAATCTGCACGAATTAATGCTACAACTACATCTGGTAAGGTGGCTAAACTGGGGTAAACGAAATAACGCGGTTCCCAACGAGGGCGGAACTTCTCTCTGTAGGCGTGCAGTCCCTTAAAGTTGTAAAAGCGATTCAAATGGTCGTAAAGATAGTGCAATACTTTTTCCAAGCGGCGCGATTCGGGGTTGTCTCCAACTCCAGCAAGCGCAGAAAGACCAAAATTAAAGCTGTCGTAACCACCCTCTTTAAAATGCTGGAGTAGGGAAATAAATAGAAAGTCCATTGTGCCATTTTCAAGAGATGAGCGATGTCGCATCATATCAATAGTCGCTTCGTTAAGTTGATATTCCCGGATAATGTTGGCAAAGGCGCTAATCTCACCTTCGGGATTATACACCACAGCAATCTCGCACTCTCGCAGGTAAGCTTCGTCAAACCAACCCAAAGAAAATTGTTTTTCTGAACCTTGTACCATTTTTAGCCATTCATCACTCACAGGTTTGAGCCGATGCAATAAATCATTGGTGATGGGTGGTTGATAAAAGTCGATTTGGTATCCTAGCTTAGTTAAACGACTGATGGATGGTCTAAAGTTTTTACCAGCTTTACCTTGTAACGTGAAACTTTTTAAATCAACGATCGCTTCCTCTCCAATCTTGAGTACCTTATACCCCAACGATTTGTAAAGCTCAACATCATCAGGCATAGTTTGGTAAAAGCCAGGATACCAATCATTGCGTTGGCAAAACTGCCAGAAAGCAATAATTGTCTCTTTGCGGTCTTCAATCGGGCCTATAGGGTCTCCTAATGCGATCGCACCCCGTCCTTTGGGAACATAAGCAATTACACTATTACCCGAAGGACTGAAATAATAACTTTTATCATTTAAGAGTGTGAGCGCCGCTAAAGAAGAACATCCATATTGCTCGACAATTTCTTTAGCTCTTTGTCGCTCATTTGTAGTTGCTAGATTCCGCCAAAACACAGGTTGCAACAGCATTACCATTGCATAAGTAATAGTACTTGCGGCAATAATATAGATAGAATTAGCAAAAAATTCTCCAAATCGACTCTTTGGTTGCAGTCCCCAATTATCCTCAGTGAAGAACATCGCCAAAGTCTGAACTATCGCTTCACGCCAATTAAAATTCTCTGAAAATTTGCCGTCTAACAAGTAAAATCCAATAGTTCCGTATGCCAGGGTAAATAATAAAGCGCCTATCAGCACTCTAACTCCCCGTGCAATGGAAGGACGGTCTGATTGCGCCGTGAAAAAATGGCGCATCAAGATTAATTGCACTAGCAAAACTCCAGAGAGTAGACTTTCTTCATAGTCCAGTCCCTTCAGCAAGTGGCTGCAAATAGAAATTACTAGTAGAGCAATGGTTAGTAACCAGGCTATTCTTTTTCGGCGTAATAAATTAGTAGCAAGTGTTAGTAAAATAAACCCAGTTAATGCTGCAAATATATGACCACTAGCACGAATATCAAATGGTAAAAATTCCTTTAACCACTGATTCCGCCCATACAGGTTAGGTGTCACTGCTGATAATAAATTTACCACTCCGACTAAACCTGTTAGGAAAGCTGCACTCCAAAGTCCAATCTGAGTTTTTAAATTATTTGTCATTTTTCATTAGTAGTTAGGAGTGAGGAGTGAGGAGTTAGAAGTTAAGAGTTTTCAATTTTTAACTCTTAACTCTTAACTCCTAACTCCTAACTTTTTAAACTGTTCTCCGACATAGGATAGTGAATCTTTAAGATGTTTGTGAAAGTAATTCCAACCTATATCTGCACCAGACAAACCATGACCTCCAGGAAATGCATAAAATACGTGAGCAATGCCTAATTTGTTTAAGGTTTCGTTGAAGACTTTGGTAGAGGCTAGCAAATTAGTATCGTTCACACCTGCATCTAGGTAAATACGCAATCGCTTCCTATCTTTAACTGGTAGCTGTTGCACAATTTGTTGAGGACTATTTTGTGAGTCGCTGTCATCAGTAAAGTAACCGCTATGGCTAAACAAAATCTGAAAGTTGTTGAGATAGCGTAATCCGATATTAAATGCACCCCATCCTCCAGAAGATAGACCTCCTAGCGCCCAAAATTGGGGTTCTTCCAAAGTGCGGTAGCGCGACTTGACAACTTGTACTAATTCTGAACCAATCAAAGTCCCCACTTTGCCATTCGGCCCATCAAAGTAATCGGGGTCGTATAAAGGACTAGAACCGCGATTATCATTACCATCAGGTGTAATCACAATCGATGGCGGTAATTTTCCACTTTGATAAAGTTCATGCAATACGTCTAAAAGTGCGTATTTATCAACATAAGCATGAGCATCATCATGACCTCCGTGTAGTAAGAATATCACAGGATAGCGCTTTTGCGGATTTTTGCTATAACTAGGGGGCAAAATCACGCCGTAGTTACGGACTGCACCCATTGCTTGGGAGTTAAAGGTTGCTAATTGAAACTTTAGTCCAATATTTGCCTCTTCTTTGGGTGGGTCTAGTTGTGGCGCACCTAAGATGAATACATAATAATAACCCGCGCTAGTAAGGAGTGCGATCGCTCCTACCAAGCTAATTAACAATTTATAAATCTTCATATTCTTTATATTCTTTTAACTTTTAAAAAAATCACCTCCATTAGAACTTACTATAATGAATCTTTTGAAAAATGGCAGTATAGTTTTTCACCTTGAATTTTAAGTATCAACTGATCAGCAAAATAGTATTATTTCTACTGGTGGTCTGTCAAGTTGAAATTGATGGGTAAGCAAGTTCGTAATAAGGACTTCAGTCCTTAATTTTCTAAGCACTAAAGTGCTTACTACAAACTTTTTATTACTAGCTTAGATATTGTACTATGGATTTTCAATTCTTTTGAGCATTTTTTTTATTAATACTACTTAAATTTTTCTCAGCCATATTTGCTGTTTCTGAAGCTCGAAATTGTTCGCCGACAAATGTCAATGAATTTGCTAAATGTTTCCGCCAGTATTGCCAAGTGTGACTGCCAGGAAACTGACGAAATGAATTATAAATTTTCAGTTGATCTAGTACTTTATTAAATCGCTCTGCTTCGTGGATTTCATCAATATCTGATGTACCCGAATCTAGGTAAATCTTCAACCTTTTTTGAGCTTGTTGGGGAATGGTTTTTATATAAAATATTGGGCTATTTGCTGGGCCACTTTTATCTTGAAAATAGCCACTATGACTAAATAAAATTGAAAACCGATTTACATTGTGTAATCCTACATTGATTGCTCCCCAACCACCAGAAGATAAACCACCTATCGCCCAAAAATCTGGATTATTTATTGTACGATAACGGCTTTGTACGACTTTTACTAACTCATCGCCTACGGCTGTAGAGACTTTACCGTTAGGGCCATCGATATATTCGGGATCTCGGTAGGGACTAGAGCCACGCTTGTCGTTGCCATCTGGTGTAATGATGATGCTGGGTGGCAACTTACCTGTAGTATAAAGTTGTTCTACAGTCTTGAGAGCTTGTCCCTTATTCTGAATAAACCAATCACTGGGATTACCATGTCCACCGTGGAGAAGAAAGATTACAGGATACCTTTGTTTTGAGTTTTGCTCATAGCCAGGAGGTAAAGAAACGCCATAAGTGCGACTTGCACCCATTACTTTACTATCGTAGGTTTCAATTTTATAGGTTAGGAGAGTCTCTGAGTTGCTAGTATTGCGCTGGGTTGGAAGAACGGAAGGCGTTGTTTGTAAATCTTGCTGTTGCGGTGGTTTTGCGACGACACCTTGAGAGAAATTACAGCCAACTAGGGTTAATACTGAAAATAACAAGAGAATTTTAAATTGTTTGTAGTTCATCTTTGAAAGGCATTGGGCATGGGGTAGTTAGTCGTTGCTTGCCTTCAAAAGCTTATGCAAACGGTATGTCGATGCTGTGTCAACAGGATGGAAACTTTGCGACTGGTTGTAAATTAAAAGTCAAGAGTTAGGATAAGTTTCTTCATAATGCTTAAAAAGCTGCAACTCAATTTCAGTTCTTTGTTTGGCTTGTTACTGCTGGTGCTTTCCCTGTGGGCGATCGCTCACGAATTACATGAGTATAATTATCGTGATATCCTCAACTCTCTAGCTGCTATTCCCAAAAGTCGCGTAAGTTGGGCAATTTGGCTGACAGCTTTGGGCTATGTAGTGATGATTGGGTACGATATTTTAGGTTTTAACTACATTAACCGTTCTCTAAGTTGGAATAAGATAGCTTTCACTAACTTTATTAGCTCTGCGTTTAGTAATACCATCGGTTTTGCCTTGCTGACTGGCAGTGCTATCCGTTATCGATTTTATGCTAGTTGGGGAGTGTCAGCAGTGGCGATCGCTCAAGTAATTGCTTTCGCCAATTTCACTTTTTGGTTGGGGATGTTTGCCGTTGCAGGTTTCTTGTTCCTGATCAACCCTCTGAAGATTCCCACTCAATTACATTTACCTTTTGCTACTGTGCATCCCATCGGCGTAATTTTCCTGTTATTAGTTGCGGCTTATTTGCTAGGAAGTATTTTTATTAAACAACCATTAATAATTCGTGGGCATGAATTTCGATTTCCTTCTTTTAAAATATCCCTGGCTCAAATAGCAATTTCGAGTTTTGATTGGATTCTGGCGGCGGCAGTTCTTTATGCTTTACTTCCTAGCAATATATCTTTGTCATATCTAGACTTTTTGGGAATTTATTTACTAGCGATGTTTGCAGGTGTGGTTAGTAATGTCCCCGGTGGTTTGGGAGTATTTGAAACTATAATTTTGCTGTTTCTCTCCTCAAAAGTTTCGGCGGCGGCAGTTTTGGGTTCAATGTTAGCTTATCGGGGAGTCTATTATTTCTTACCTTTGCTAGTAGCAGCAGGCTTGCTAGGACTTTCTGAAATTAGATTTAGAGCCAGGAATTTAAAAAATATCAATAAACTGTAAATTTCAGTTTCAGTATGAACACGAACAACAAGATCCCCGACTTCTCGAAGAAGTCGGGGATCTGAGGCTTATGTTTTCTAGAAAAACTCCAGTTTTCAAGATGGATGAGGTTTAAATAGTCCGTTAGAAACCGCAGCAACACCGAAAAGTGGGTTTAGGGGTGTAAGGGTGTGGGGTGTAGGGGAAAGCCAGATTTTCATGCAAGGCTTTTGAAATTTTTTCATCGGGACTGCCCCCCCCTGCCTCCTTATTTGTCATTAGACAGAATTATTTTATTCAAAAATCCGCCTCCAGATGCTAGCAAAAAGTCTGCTAGACCAACCATTATGCTATCTGGCGTGTTTGTAAACATTGTGCAATCAATGACATTTGCGATCGCCTATGGCGGGTGGGTACGCCATCGCGCCACAATTCGGCACAACAAAGAATCTGACGGGAGGATACTGCGTGAAAATAGGTGCTAACTACTTGGGGAACGGAGAGTGTGAATTTACAGTTTGGTCTCCGCTATTAGATAGCGTCACAGTAAAAATTTTGACGCCAGAACAGCAGTTAATTCCGCTCAAGCCTCAATCTGAGGGATACTGGCACACGAAAATCAACGATGTGTATCCGGGTACGCTTTATCGGTATGTCTTGAATGGCCAAGACAACTTTGCCGATCCGGCATCGCAGTATCAACCGGAAGGGGTACATGGACCGTCGCAAATTGTCGATCCTTCTTTTGAGTGGACTGATGAAGGATGGGCGGGTATTCCTGTAGAGTCGATGATTTTCTATGAAGTTCATGTTGGGACATTCACGCCGGAAGGAACTTTCACCGCTATCATTCCCCGTTTACCAGAACTGAGGGAACTGGGAATTAACGCCATTGAAATCATGCCCATCTCTCAGGTTCCGGGAGACACTCATATTGAAGCAACTCTTGCATATCGCAACTGGGGTTATGATGGCGTTTATCCTTATGCTGTCCAAAATTCCTACGGTAGTCCAGCCGAACTCAAGCAACTGGTAAATGCTTGCCATCAACACAATATCGCTGTTGTGCTGGATGTGGTATACAACCACTTTGGGCCAGAAGGCAACTATATGAGTCAGTTCGCGCCCTACTTTACTAAAACCTATAAAACGCCGTGGGGCGAAGCGCTGAATTTCGATGACGCCCATAGTCAGGGTGTGCGAAATTATTTTATCGAAAATGCGCTTTACTGGTTGGGCGAATTTCATATTGATGCATTGCGGCTGGATGCCATTCAAGCAATTTATGACTTGGGAGCGAAGCATTTTTTATGGGAATTAGCGGAAGCAGTTCATCATTTCTCACAACAAGGGCAAAGATGGAAACGCCATCTGATAGCCGAAAGTGACTTGAATAATCCGCAAATAATTCGTCCGGTAGAATTGGGTGGATACGGACTCGATGCTCAGTGGAGTGATGATTTTCACCATTCATTGCACACACTGTTGACAGGCGATCGCCAAGGATATTATCACGATTTTGGGAAATGTGCTGATTTAGCAAAAGCTTATAGCGATACTTTTGTCTACGATTGGAAATACTCGCCCGATCGCAAACGATTTCATGGCGTATCTTGCCGCGATCGCCCTTTGTCACAGTTTACAGTCTGCATTCAGAATCACGATCAAATCGGCAATCAAATGAAAGGAGAACGCCTTACCCAGCGGCTCTCTTTTGAAGGATTAAAGTTAGCTGCTGGCGCTGTGCTGCTTTCACCCAACTTACCCCTGTTATTTATGGGAGAAGAATACGGCGAAACAGCACCCTTCATTTACTTTGTCAGTCACTCCGATCCCGATTTAATTCAAGCAGTTCGAGCCGGACGCAAACAAGAATTTGAAGCATTTCACTATGCAGACGATCCCCCAGATCCGGAATCGGCAGAAACTTTCCTCAAGTCTAAACTTAATTGGGAATTACGCAATGAAGGAAAACACAAAGTTCTGTGGGATTGGTATCGTCAGTTAATTAATTTACGGAAGACACATCCAGCCCTTCTCAACCAAGACCGCAATTTCATCGAAGCGACTAGCGATGAAGAGAAGGAAGTGGTCATCGTGCGGCGTTGGTGCGAATCGAGTGAAATAATATTTGTGATGAATTTCAATTCGTCTTCGGTGACAGTAACTTTGCCGTTTGAGCAAAATGCTAATAAATTGTTAGACTCGGCTGATACCTCATGGTCTGGGCATGGTTCCCAAGCCCCTGAACATCTGTCTGTGAGCCAAGAAGTGAAATTGCAACCTACTAGTTTAGTACTCTATGAAAAAGGATGAGGGGGAGAGTTAAAACTTAAAGTTTCAGCCTCATCACCTCAACATTCGAGCAATAAGGCTTAATGTTTGAGCAATAAGGCTTAATGTTTGAGTAATAAGGTTCAACATTCAAGCTAAGAGGTTGTTTGAAAAATGGTTGGCTGTGATGTTAGGCACTTATTGATCCCCCCTAAAATTTACCCCACCCTAACC